>JAOZRY010000034.1 GCA_029939965.1 Bacteroidales bacterium
AGGCATTATGCCAAAAATAATTGGCAAATATCGATCCTATAATATGGCATATATTACAAATCGGCTTATTGAGTTATTGCTTCAGGAAATTAAATACCTGACCAATACTACTGAAGAAAACCAAATGACATCTCAAAGTAAGCTTATTGTTATGTTTAGTATTAGCAATAAAGAAGGAAAATCATTTATAACCAGTAAAATTGTAGATAAACTCAGGTCGATGGGCGACAGGATACTATACATGAATTATAGTTTTGAGAAAGAAAACCTTATAGAAGAAAAAAAGAAAGAAATTACTAAAGAAATGAAATTGATTAATATTATTTCAAATCCTTTATTGCTGTTCCAATCTTCATATAGCAGAAAAAAAGGTGAGGATTTATTTGAATCTACTCAAAATAAAGATAATATCACATTTCAAATCGATGCCACCTTTGCCGAAAAACAAGATCTTTTCGATTTACTTTCAAATCAGGAAATTAATTCTTTCGACAATTACAGATATGTTTTTCTTGAAATTCCTTCTATACTAAACAATTTTTATCCATCCTCTATCATTGGTCAAAGCGACATGAATATTATGATGGTACGATCCAATCGGGAATGGAAAAAAGCTGATACCGGCAGTTTGGCAATGTTTAGCCAAATTGCTAAAGTAAAGCCTATTCTATTTCTTAATGGTACTGAAATAGAAGAGTTAGAGGGAGTTTTAGGTACTCTGCCAAAAAAACGAAGCAAACTGCGAAAAATGATAAAGCAATTACTTAAATTCCAGTTTTATACAAAATCATCAATCAGGTAAACATGGTTTATTATGTCCGGAAAAATTAAAGCTCTATTTCAGTCTAACGAATCACTCTCCTTGCTTGCAAATTTGTCAGTTGCAGCCTTTGGTTTTTTAAGTTTTATGACCCTTGCCCGAACATTTACACAGGAACAATTTGGCGAGTGGCTTCTATACCTGATTACTGCCGGCCTTGTTGAAATGCTTAGATTTGCCATAACACGGGTTTCAATTATCCGATTTCTATCAGGTGCAAAATCAAATGAACGTAAACAACTTATTGGCTCAAATTGGTTGCTTGGCCTACTTCTTACAGCTTTTATCATCATAATTATTGTTCTGGTTAAAGTAATCTTTCCTCAATGGGTTAACGAATCCGGATACTTTTACTTCTTTACGTGGTATCCTGTACTGGCAATCGTAAATTTACCCTATAACAATGCACTGGGTGTATTGCAGGCCGATCAAAAGTTTAAATCGATTTTAGCAATTAGAATAACTGCTACAGGTGGTTTCTTTCTTTTTATTATCATAAACTTTTTAATTCTCAATTGGAACATTCAGGAGGTTATCTATGCACATTTAGTTGTAAATTTAATAACCTCATTACTTAGTATTGCAAAAGGATGGGATGGATTAAAATACTTGTTTCAGGCTACAAGAAAATATAATTCAAAACTATTTCATTTCGGGAAATTTACCATAGGTACAATGGTAGGTTCAAATCTACTCAAAAGTGCTGATACTATCCTCATTGGACTCAGTCCATTAGGTCCGGCTGCTGTTGCTCTGTACTCCGTACCCCTTAAGCTCACCGAAGTTATGGAAATACCCCTCAGAAGTTTTCTGGCAACTGCTTTTCCCAAAATGTCTAAAGCTAGCATTGATGGAGATAAAGAAACCGTTAAAAAAGTATTTTATACCTATTCCGGTGCCATTACGCTGCTTTTTATACCTATGATTATTGTTTGCATTATTTTTGCTAAACTATTCATTTTGATTCTTGGTGGTGAGCAATACACACAATCCATTGTTCCAATTTTACTGTTTCAAATCTTTGCTATATACACCTTTTTTCTTCCTATCGACCGTTTTACAGGTGTCGCACTCGACAGCATAAACAAACCTAAAAGGAATTTCTACAAGGTTTTTATTATGGTTATACTAAACATAATTGGCGATTTAATTGCGCTGTACATTTTTAAAAGCCTGATAGCTGTCGCTCTGGTAACCATTCTTTTTACTATTGTTGGTCAAATTGTTGGATTCAGGTTTCTGACAAAAGAAATTCCTGTTAATTATCTCGATATTTTTAAATATGGAATACAGTTTTATAAAGATGCCTACCTAAAATATTTCAAATCCAAAAAGGGGAAATAATGCTCAATCCTGTGCAAAAACAGACAGGTGCTGCCGGGTTTGGCAAACCTTTGACGATAATGATTGTTTTAGGTTTAGCTATTATGTTTGCCGCAGTTATAGCAAAAAAGGGTTTTGTAACAGCCATTTTGCTTTCCGCGCTTCCATTTCTTTTGTTTGTGATAAATAGAATTTTTGAAACGCCCAAACTATCTGTTTTTATTACCATTTTTATGAGCTTTATCGCAATTGGGATTAGCAGGTATATAAAAGGCCCACCCTATGGTTTGAGTATTGATGCTCTTTTGGTATTAGGCTACATGGCTATGTTTTTTAAAAATTTCTACCTAAAAATTGACTGGTCAATGGCAGCAAAGGGTGTAACCTATGCTGCACTTATTTGGTATGGCTATGCCGTTTTTCAGTTGGTTAACCCGGAGGTTATAAGTAGAGAGGCCTGGTTTTATTCTATGCGAGGCGTTTCGTTGTATATGCTCCTGATCGCACCGCTTGTTTTAATACTAATGAGAGACTACAAGGATCTTAACACGTTTCTTTATATATGGTGTATAATGTCGTTGCTGGCAACTTTTAAAGGCTTAATACAAGCCAATATTGGTGTAGATCCATTTGAACAAGCCTGGCTCGATGGAGGTGGTGATGTAACACATATTCTTTTTGGTAAATTGAGGGTTTTTTCATTCTATAGTGATGCAGGGCAATTTGGTGCTGCTCAGGCACATTTGGGGGTAACAGCCACTATTATTTTTTTAACTGCAACCAAAAAGAAAGATAAAATTTTCTTTGGGATTGTTGGATTAGCAAGTTTCTATGGGATGTTAATTTCAGGAACACGGGGAGCTATGGCAGTACCTTTTGCAGGATTCTTTTTGTTACTGATACTTATTAGAAATGTAAAACTGGTAACCCTTGGACTTATAATGGGTATTGCGGTTTTTGTGTTTTTTAAATATACCGTGATATTAAATAATGTAGAGCAAATAAGACGCATGCGTACAGCATTTGACCCAAATGATAAATCGCTTCAGGTGCGTTTAGATAATCAAAAGAGACTAAAAGTATATCTTGCTACAAGGCCATTTGGCGGAGGCATGGGACACGCAGGAGATAAAGCCCAGCGTTTTACACCAAATGGTTACCTCGCACATATAGCAACCGATAGCTGGTATGTGATGATCTGGGCAGAACAGGGAATAGTTGGTTTATACCTTCATCTTTTTGTCCTTTTCTTTATTATTGGCAAAGGCTCATACATAGCTATGTTCCGGGTGCGAGACCCTGCATTGCAGGGTAAATTCTTTGGATTGGCAGGTGGAATATTTGGTATTATGGCTGCTGCTTATGGGAATGGTGTGCTTGGGCAACTCCCCACTTCAATTGTCTTGTACACTTCTATGGCATTCCTTTTTGTTGGCGAAGAAATTAGCGAAAGCTACGATAAGTATCTGCGAGATAATAATATAGAATTTGAAGAAAACAAGGCAATAAATGAAACAATTTAATAATTCTGAACTAATACAAACAATTATCCAGACCTCAATATTAGCCGGGAAAAGGATAATGGAAGTTTATAACACTGATTTTGAAGTGGATTATAAAGATGATGAAAGCCCCCTAACAAAAGCTGATCGCGAAGCAAATACAATAATTTGTGATCACCTGCAAAAAATAGGTATCCCAATTTTAAGTGAAGAGGGAAAGCAATTACCGTATTCGAAGCGCAAAGAATGGAAGAGATTGTGGATTGTTGATCCTCTGGATGGAACCAAGGAATTTGTGAAACGAAATGGGGAATTTACAGTAAACATAGCTCTGATCGAAAATAATAGCCCTATTATGGGTGTAATATTTTGCCCAACCCTGAAAATTTTATATATTGCAAGTCATTCTTTGGGGGGCTCTTTTAAAATTACCCTTCAACAAGATTGGCAGGAAAATAAACCACAGGTAAATGTTTTGATGAAAATGAAAAAAAAACTACCTTTAAAAACAGTAAATAAACCTTTAATAGTTGCAGCTAGCCGTTCGCATCTTAGTGATGAAACACGGCAATTTGTAAAATCATTGGAAAAAAAAGTGGGGGGAGTTACTTTTATTTCGAAAGGAAGTTCATTAAAACTTTGCATGGTAGCCGAAGGTAATGCAGATATGTATCCACGGTTTGCTCCTACCAGCGAATGGGATACCGCTGCCGGCCAAGCCATTGTTGAACAAGCCGGAGGGAGTGTATTTATTAAAGGAACAAAAAAACCGATGATCTATAATAAAGAAAATATCCTAAACCCGTGGTTTTTAGCCATTAGAAATAGCTTACTAAACAAAATCGAAATATGACAGCATATTCCTACCCTTTAGTTTCAGTTATATCCATCAATTTCAATGCACCGGAGGTAACGGCCGATATGATCAGGTCATTTAAAGATGTTACCTATCCCAATGTTGAAATTATAGTTGTTGATAATGCATCAACCAAAGGAGATACTGACAGCCTCAAACAAGATTTTCCGGAAATAAAATTAATTAAAAGCAAAGAAAATCTTGGATTTGCCGGGGGAAATAATATTGGAATACGACAAGCAAAGGGTGATTACATTTTATTGCTTAATAATGATACTGAGGTAAAAGCCGACTTTCTTGAACCGCTTGTTAAAAAATTCCAAAACAATCCTTCTATCGGGGCGGTTTCTCCTAAAATCTATTTTCATCACACCCCCAACATGTTGCAATTTACAGGAATTTCAGAAATCAGTAAATTCACAACCCGTAGTACGGGATGGGGGTATGGAAAAATGGATGTGGGACAATTTGATGAAGATAAGAAATCGTTTTTTGCTCATGGAGCTGCCATGATGGTACCCAAATCGGTGATTGAAAAAGTTGGCCTGATGGCCGAAATTTATTTCTTGTATTACGAAGAAATGGACTGGGGACAAAGGATCAGAAATGCCGGATATGAGATATACTATGTTCATGATTCTGTAATTTATCACAAAGAATCTGTTTCAACAGGAAAAGAGAGCCCGTTAAAAGTATATTATATAAATAGGGCAAGGATAATTTATATGCGTCGAAATGTAAAAGGGCCTGATTTATTCATTGCATTTCTGTATCAAAACCTGATATCGGTTCCTAAGAACTTATTATTATACCTGTTAAGAGGCAAAATAAATTTGTTCAAAGCCTTCATCAAGGCAGTAGGCTGGAACATAAAAAATGCATTCAATAAAGAGATTTATCATAATCCGGAGTTGTAATCAAATTATTATTAAAAACAAAAATAACTATGCAAATACTTGTACTTATTTTTAATATCATTCAAATTATACTGCTGATTTATCTGGGATTGGTAACCATTTATATTTTCATTCTGGCAATTGCAGGATTGTTTAAAATAAAACGTCCGAAAATTATTGATGATAAAAAGCGTCGGTTTGCAGTTTTAATTCCGGGTTACAAAGAAGATGCAGTGATTGTACACGTAGCTGAAGATGCACTTAAGCAAAATTACTCTACTGATTTATACGATGTGGTTATTATTGCTGACTCGTTTCAACCAAAAACTATTGATGAATTAAATAAATTACCCATCAAAGTAATCGAGGTCTCCTTTGATAAAAGTACCAAGTCGAAAGCCCTCAACAAAACAATGGCTCAGTTTCCTGATAACTACTACGATGTTGCATTGGTTTTGGATGCTGATAACCTAATGGAGCCGGATCTGCTTACCAAAATGAACGAATCTTTTTCAAGAGGTTATAAAATTATACAAGGACACCGCGTAGCTAAGAATGTAAATAATACTATGGCTATTCTTGATGCTATTAGTGAGGAGATAAACAATCATCTGTTCCGCAAAGGCCACAGGGTTTTAGGATTATCCTCGGCACTCATTGGTTCGGGTATGGCATTCGAATATAACTTTTTTAAAAATTTGATGTCAGGGGTAAAAGCAATTGGCGGATTTGATAAAGATATTGAGTTAAGAATTACCAGAGACAAAATAAAAATTGAATACCTTGAAGATGCGTTTATTTTTGACGAAAAAGTAAGCGAAGCCAAAACTTTTTCGAACCAGCGCCGCAGATGGCTTGCAGCACAACTGGTTTATTTTTCACAATCCATACTTCCATCTCTAAAAGCACTAATATTCAAAGGCAATATCGATTATTTTCTCAAATCATTTCAGCAAATACAACCACCACGCATATTGCTTATCGGAATTTCTTGGATCATCGGGGTACTATCGCTAATCTTTGTTCGCGATTATTTTACCCAATGGTGGATTCTTTTGCTGGTAATGGTTAATGTTTCAATAATGCTATCGATTCCCCGCAAATTCTGGAACAAGCAATTATTAGTGGCTGTTGCCGGTTTGCCACGTGGTTTTTTCCTGATGTTTCTTACTTTAATGAAAATTAAAGGAGCAAACAAAACATTTATTCACACCACACATGGCGAAAACAAGAAGTAAAAATTAATATATAATTATATCAATCTAATCTGTAACATTATGAAAACTAAATTTTTTGGTGCATTCGAAAAGAAGTTCACAGTAAATATTGCTAACAAAGGTGATAATACTCCAACAACCAACCTCATTAAGTTAGAACAACAATTTAAGTTCGAAAATGACAATTCAAGTTGTTTTGCCTGGGGGAATTTTTATGATCTAAAAAAAACATGTTCTGATCTTAAAATACCGATTTGCAACAACCCGGCAGAAGCAATTTGCCATGCAGTAAAAGATGGAAATTTTCAAGCAACAGAGTATTTTTACGGTGAATTTACATTTCTGATTATTGAAAATGAAAAAGTAATCATTGGCCGCGACCTTGTTGGTGCAGGACTACCGGTTTATTATTCTGAAAAATACTTTTCCAACTCAATCGATGATTTTAAGAATATCAAAGGTTTTAATTTTGCCCCGGATAACATGAGTATTCAGGCGTTTTTGCATTTGGGAGCACCCATGCCTCCAAGTACATTAGTTTCTGGAATTAAGCAACTTTTGCCCGGGGAGTATCTTATTTATTCAAAACAAAAAATTACCACCCATTTTATTTTTTCATATAGCAAATACGATCAGCTTTTTAACTCCATGAATATCCCTGAGCAAGAGGCTGTAGAAGAGTTAGAACGTTTGCACAAGGAAGCCATCAGGCGAAGAGTTGCCAATAAAAAACATGTTGCCCTTTTGATGAGTGGAGGTTATGATTCGGGTGGAAATGTTGCCGCACTCCGCGATTTGTATAGCGGTAAGGTAAATGGATACTCCATAGGCTTTAAGAATGATCAATGGTCGGAGTTGCCTCTTGCCAAACTTTTGGCCAAAGAGTTCGATATTGATTTCCATGATTACGAAATTGATGGCAGCGAAATTGACGATCTTCCGCAAATTTTAAAATATTTGGGAATTCCTTTTCAGGAAAATGGTGTAATGGTAAATTACACCGTAATGAAGCGTGCCAGTAAAGATGCGAACGACATTATTCTTGGTGGAGATGGAAATGATCAGGTTTATGGTACTGGAATGCAACAGGTAGCACTTCATCACCTGACAGCAAAATATGGCCTCAAACCATTTCAGGTACTCCTATCCGGAATGCTAGCCGGCACCAATCATAAATTACTTTCTAAAGTGCATTTTCACAACACAAGAATACTAAATGCAACAGATTATACAACTTTCGGTTTTTCGAAAAGTGAGTTAAAAAAATTACTCAACAATTCAGAAGGTAAACTGATTACCAATTTCCTGATCAGGAATCAAATTAAAGCACATTCGTTCGACGAACTATTTAAGTCGCATACTTATTTTAAAGATTTTATAAACGATTGCAATGGTCTGATAATTTTTAAGGCATCCAATATGGCCGGGCTTTTCAACCAGCACCTGAGTTTTCCATACATGGACAAGGACAGTATGGAATTTATTATGCAGTTGCCACGCGAAAAGCGTGTTTCAGGAAGTGTTAAAGAGGTTGCTAAAGGACATAGTGTTGGAAAATATCTTCACAAAAAATACCTGAAACCAAAATTACCAAAAGAGATTACCGAACGAAAAAAACAAGGAGGATTTGCTCCACTGCCCATATTCTTTAAAGATGAAAACCGCAGAAAAATGATTTATCAAATTATTAAGAATTCACAGGTGAGTAAAGAATTGTTCAACAAAAAGTATCTGGATCAATTCCTTCATCAATACGAATTAATAAGTCAGGCCAAAGATGCCTGGTTCTGGCATCAACAGAGTATGGCTTTTAGAATTTTCAACCTACTGGTATTGATTATTTGGTGGGAAATTCATTTTAATAATAAAAAAGGCAAAGTATTAAAAGACTTTGTATAAATTTACCTGCATTAAAAACAAAAAAAATACAAATAATGAAAATCGGAATCGAAGGACAAAGATTGTTTCGTGAAAAAAAGCACGGAATGGATATGGTTGCACTTGAACTGGTTAAAGAACTTCAGGACATCGACCATGAAAATGAATACTTTATTTACATCAAACCGGATGTAGATCGTGATTGCCTGAAACCCACCGATAACTTTCATATTGTTGAACTGGACGGTGGCTCCTACCCTATTTGGGAACAATCGGCATTGCCAAAAGCTGCACAAAAAGATGGCTGCGATATGCTGCATTGCACCAGCAACACAGCACCATTAAAGCCTGCAATGCCGCTGGTAGTAACGTTACACGACATCATTTATATGGAAAAATCATATCCCCGGATTTTGGCTGATAAAGGCACCAATTATCAAAAATTTGGTAATGTGTACAGACGGTACGTTGTTCCGAGAATTATGAAAAAAGCCGACAAGATAATTACCGTTTCGCATTTTGAAAAAAACAGAATAGGCGAATTTTTTGGGCTACCTGAAAACGATAATCGGCTACAAGCTGTGTACAATGGTGTTAGCCGTCACTTTGTAAAAGTTGAAGATGATAAGATTCTAAAAAGGGTGAAAGTCCAATACAAACTTCCTGATAACTATGTTTTTTTTCTCGGAAATACCGATCCTAAAAAAAACACAAAAGGAGTACTGAAAGCTTTTTCTGATTTCCTGAAACAAACCAAAAAAGATTTCACACTTGTTATGCTTGATTATGATCGTGTGGAACTCAAAAAACTACTTGTGGAGATTGGTGATCCTGGGTTGGAAGATCACATTCACCTTACTGGCTATGTAATTAATACCGATCTGCCGGCCATTTATACACTGAGTAAGATTTTTCTTTATCCCTCCCTGCGCGAAAGCTTTGGCATACCTATGCTCGAGGCCATGGGCTGTGGTACTCCTGTAATTACCTCAAACACATCTTCTATGCCCGAAGTTTCTGGTGGTGCCGGAATCATCATCGATCCATACAAACCCGAACAAATTACAGATGGAATGATACAATTGCTCAAAGATGATGATTTAAGAAATGAGATTATTGAAAAAGGTTATGCTCAGGCCGCCAAATTCTCATGGAAAGCAATGGCCGAAAATGTACTGGAATTGTACAAAGAGGTATATGAACAAAACAAATAGGAGGTTTATTTTATGAAAATTAAAGATAGGGATATCGTTGTTGTTGGCATACAACCATGGGATTTGCCCATTGGTAGCAATTGTAAAAATATTGCTCAGGAATTTGCCAGAGAAAATAGAGTTTTGTATGTAAATCAGCCAATGGATCGCAATAACAGAAGGGCTGAAAAAGGTACTGACAAAATTATTAAACGCGAAAATGTACTGAAAGGTGTTAAACCTGACTTGGAGGAAATTGGTGAAAACTTTTGGATGTTAAATCCTAAAACTGTGCTCGAATCGATAAACAAAATTCCAGTAGCTCCGATTTACAACTTCATAAACCGAATTAATGCCAAAAGATTTACTACCCAAGTTCTGGATGCCATAAAAAGACTCGGGTTTAAAGACATCATCTTATTCAACGATAGTTCGATGTTTTTGGGAAATTACCTCAAACAAATGTTGCTGCCCGACAAATACATTTATTACATCCGCGACAATCTTATCAAAAACCCTTACTGGGCTAAGCATGGTGTTCGACTTGAACCTATTACCATAAAAAGTGCTGATGTAGTAACCACAAATTCAATTTACTACGCAAATTATGCTAAAAAATTTAACCCTAATTCGTACATGGTAGGCCAGGGATGTGATGTTTCGCTGTTCAATGATGAGAAAGGAGACATTGCTGTAGCCGAAGATTTAAAATCCATTCCAAAACCTATTATCGGATATGTGGGCTTTTTAACAAGCCGAAGATTGGATATTGAGGTTATTGCGCATATAGCCACAACACGAAAAGATTGGAGTGTAGTATTGGTTGGCCCTGAGGATGATGTTTTTAAAAATTCGAACCTACACAACCTCGACAATGTTCATTTCCTTGGAAGTCGCGATCCTGAAACATTACCTACCTACATTAAGGGTTTCGACATTTGTATTAATCCGCAGATTGTAAATGATGCCACAATTGGCAATTACCCACGCAAAATTGATGAGTATCTGGCAATGGGAAAGCCAACTTTGGCTACCTGGACTGAGGCTATGGTTTATTTTGAAGAATTTACCTACCTCGGTAAAACGAAAGAAGATTATGTAACGTTGGCCGAAAAAGCCCTTGCAGAAGATAGCGAAGAATTGCAGAATGCCCGCAGGGTATATGCTCTGGGTCATTCGTGGGAAAACAATGTTTTGGAAATTGGCAATGCACTCGAAAAAGTTTTGTAATAATATCTCACGGTTATGAGCATAATTTCAAATATCAAATCAAACCCCAAAACCAAAGAATTTGTTTTGTGGCTTATCACGCCCAAAAGAAATCCCCGCCCCCGATGGTTCATCAAATGTTTTGTAAATCCATTTATTCATAAAAAAGGAAAAGGGGCAACAATAAGGCGGAGATCAAGAGTTGACGTTTTTCCATGGAAACGATTTGAAATTGGAGAACTCACAACTATCGAAGATTTTACAACAATTAATAATGGTTCGGGAGATGTAATTCTTGGCAACCGTGTGCGGGTTGGAATCGGTTCGGTAATTATTGGACCTGTAACCATGGGCAGTGGTTCCGGATTGGGTCAACATGTGTTTGTAGCCGGATTTAACCACGGTTTTGATGATGGTACTAAAAACTCCAGCGTTCAACCTTTAACCATACGTCCGGTTGTAATTGAAGAAGATGCTCATATTGGTGCAAACTCAGTTGTGGTGGCAGGAGTAAGAATTGGAAAACGTTCGCAGATAGGAGCCGGAAGTGTGGTTACCAAAGATGTACCTCCATTTAGTGTAGCTGTTGGAAACCCGGCAAAGATTGTAAAACAATACAACCACAACACGGGTAAGTGGGAAAAAATGATTAGCCCTCGCAAGAAAAAATTCAATTAATTCATTTAGATTTTCTTAAAAATATCAAAAGACTTTACAATGAGTATAAATTCTAAAAAAGATTTAACAATAGAAACCTTACGTGGTCTCGCAATTATTCTTGTTGTGATGGGACATGTTATTGGTTCGGATACCGAAGGCGGAATGAATGTGAAAGAGGACTCATTTTTAAGACACCTGTATTTTACTTTTCAATATTTGAGAATGCCGCTCTTTACCGTAATCTCTGGATGGGTTTACGCATTGAGACCTGCCCGAATGGACAATTTAGCAGATTTTACTGTAAAAAAAATCAGAAGAATTATTTTACCCCTAATATTTGTTGGTGGAGCATACTACACTATTCAATCACTGGTTCCGGGTACAAATTTCTCCTATGATCTGAAAGATATCTGGCAGATTCTTATTTTCCCTTATACATTTTACTGGTACTTACAGGCTCTGTTTATTGTTTTCCTCGTTGTAGCTGTTGTCGATGCCAATAAGTGGGCAAGCACATTTACAAACTGGCTAATCCTCTTTGGTACAAGTATAGTTTTATTGTTTATGAGGGATTTCTTTATTCCTGAATCATTTCCGAATTTCTTTGGTTTCAAAATGGGAATATATTTACTACCATTCTTTGTAATCGGAATCGGTATCAAAAGATATAAATCATATTTCGACAATAAAATATTCGTTTGGATAAGTGCGATTATTTTAATAACCGGATTAGTTATCCAGCAATTAATTTGGTACGATATTATTCATTACAACATTTCATCAAGTGGAGGGCTTGGTTTGCTAATTGGTGTAACTGGTGTTATTATTTGCCTTCGCATACATTTTACAATTAAATGGCTGGTTTGGATTGGAAGTTTTGCCTATACTATTTTTCTCTTCCACTCTTTTGGAACATCCGGTGGAAGAATTTTATTGAATATGCTTGGTGTTTTTAACACTCCTGTTGTTTTCTTTTTCTCTTTGCTACTTGGTTTATTACTCCCAATCATTATTGAATTAGTATTGGATAAGTTCGGTATAACCAGGATGTTGTTTTTAGGAAGAAGCTTAAAAAAAAGAAAATGAGCTAAGAAGTGGTTTTTCATCTTTCGTTATAATAATTTTAAATTATTCATCTAATTAAAAGAATCGGGGCTTATGACAACAATTGCTATTCTATTCTGGGTTTTTCTTTTTATCATTTTCTATGCCTATCTTGGATATGGTATTTTATTGTTCTTTTTGGTTAAAATGAAAAGGCTTCTTGGCCTGAGCAAAAAAGTGTTCGACCCGGAGTATGAACCGGATGTAACGCTGTTTTGTGCTGCCTACAACGAAAAAGATTATGTGGACGACAAAATAAAAAATTCATTTTCGCTTGAATATCCGGCCGAAAAGGTGAAACACGTTTGGGTTACTGATGGCTCTGATGATGGTACCCCTGATATGCTAAGAAACTATAAAGGTGTTGATGTGTATCATAAAGATGAAAGGGCAGGCAAAATTGCAGCCATGAACAGAGGTATGGAGTTCGTTAAAACACCTATTGTTATTTTTTCGGATGGGAATACCATGCTTGGCAACGAGTCAATACGAAGAATTGTAAACATGTTTAGCAACCCAAAGGTTGGCTGCGTTTCGGGCGAAAAAAGAATTTTCCAAAAAGATAGCGACTCAGCAGCAGGTACCGAAGGTATATACTGGAAATATGAATCTACACTTAAAAAATGGGATGCTGAACTCTATTCGGTAGTAGGTGCTGCCGGAGAGTTATTTGCCATCCGAACCGATTTGTACCAACATGTGGAGGGCGATACACTTCTCGATGATTTTATTGTATCGCTCAGAGTAGCCAAAAAAGGCTATACAATTCAATATGATCCCGAAGCTTATGCCATCGAAACATCTTCGGCAAGTGTAAAGGAAGAACTTAAAAGAAAAATCAGGATTGCTGCCGGAGGAATTCAATCCATTGTTCGCCTCAAAGAATTGCTTAACTTTTTTAAGTATGGCACACTTTCGTTTCAGTACATTTCGCACAGAGTATTGCGATGGACATTAGCTCCAATTGGCTTATTGCTCTTATTAATATTTAATAGTATCCTTTCGGCCAATATTGGTTTCTTTGATTTTTCGAGCGTTTACACATGGACATTCTGGGGGCAAATAGTGTTTTATATTGCAGCTTTAACGGGTTGGTATTTCGAGCATAGGCAAATTAAAATAAAAATACTTTTTATTCCCTATTATTTCTTCATAATGAATTACGCCGTTTATCTTGGATTTTTCAGATATCTCAAAGGACAACAATCCGTTAAATGGGAAAGGGCTCAAAGAGCAAAATAAATGCTCATCGAACCCTTCCTGATATTTTAATAGTTGTTTTTCTACTTCACAATATCGATTAACTCAACATCGAAAATCAGGGTTGCATGTGGTAAAATATCTTTACCAGCACCACGCTCACCGTATCCAATTTTTGAAGGAATAATCAATGTAGCTTTACTTCCAACATTTAGCATTGCAATACCTTCGTCCCAGCCTTTAATTACTCGCCCCTGACCAATAGGAAACTCAATGGGAGTACCGCGATCTACCGATGAATCAAACTTAGTACCATCAAGTAATGTCCCGGTGTAATGTACCTTTACACGATCACCTTTTTTTGGTTTCGGGCCACTACCTTCTTTTTCAACTATAACATACAATCCTGATTTTGTAGGCTTTG
>JAOZRY010001151.1 GCA_029939965.1 Bacteroidales bacterium
ACACTAATTATTGTATAAAAACCCAATTACAACCTTAACTTCGAGCTAAAAAAGCCACAAAAAGGATGTTAAAATTAGTTAATTTTCTGAAATTAAAAAGAAATGTTGCAACTTTTTAAATTCAGGATTACGGTTTCTTGATTATAAGATCGAGATAAATGGGAAGATGATCACTGAATCCACCATTGTATTTAAAGCCTGTAAAAGTGCGAAATGGCTTGTTTCCGAGGTAGGTTTTATCGTTGGTTAGCAAAAAACTACCGTGGTAAATAACGGCCTCAAAACCCAGAACCTGTAGCGGGGATGTTTCTTTTAGCAAACTTCCTGAAACCACCATCTGGTCGAATTTGTTCCAACTCTCACGGTATTTTAATGTTCCATAGCCCCAATCATCCTGATTAAGAAGCATCAAATTGTAATATGATTTTTCATCAATTAAATCAACCGGCATTTTTGCATTCAATACTTTGGCAAAACTTTCATCCGTGGGATCATCATTAAAATCGCCGGTAATAATTATAGATGTGGATGGATTGACCTGAAGCAGTGAATCTGTTTTTCGTTTTAAAATAGTGGCAGCCCGGTTTCTCCTGTTCACAGTTGCGAGATAACCACCATAGCGCGATGGCCAGTGATTTACAAAAATATGTACCATTTCTTCATTTCCAACCAATCCCTTTACATATAAAATATCTCTTGTTTTGTAATCAACATTATCCTCAAAATTTACTGTTATAGGTTCGTGATGAAAAGGGATAAAAAATGCTTCGCGATACAGCAAGGCCACATCAATGCCGCGCCGGTCGGGAGATTCGTGATGAATAATCCGGTAACCGAAATTCTTCAGGGGTGTTTCGTTTATCAACTTCTCCAATACAAACCGATTTTCTACTTCGCAAAGTCCTATTATGGCAGGAGGTTCCCAGCCACCTGTGGCAATTATCACTTTATAAATTTTGTTGAGCTTATTATAAAATTTACGATTAGTCCAGTGCCGTTGGCCATCGGGTGTAAATTCTTCGTCTCTTTTCAGGGAATCATCATAGGCATCAAATAAGTTTTCAACATTATAAAACATAACCCGAAACG
>JAOZRY010000417.1:0-2223 GCA_029939965.1 Bacteroidales bacterium
TTTTTGCGGATGTAATCAACCTTATCCTTAAACCTGACAAGATTGTTTTGAAAACTGAGATCGGCCTCACTCATAGTTACCGCTTCCGGAATTATTGATTGGTTTGCCTGCTACTGCTACGAGAGCAACCATTAAGATTGTTGAAATTTGTTTGAAATGTTTCATAATGATTTGATTTTTAAGTTAATTAAATTTTAATAGTTGTTTAAGGTTTACTGTGTTATCAATCGCTTGCCTTTTGGGTTTTTTTTCCATTCAACTGCACATCCGGTAACTGTTATTTTATGGAAACGGGGGCAAATATAGTACATCAAAACCCGAAAGTCAAGTTTTAAAAAATATATATGTTAAAATATATATCAGGGGGTGGGTGAGGCTCAATGCTTTAGAAGTGCTATTTGGAATGAAGATAAATTTGCGGGTATAACCGGGGTTTATTGTTTGGATAGAGGGAGATGGAGGGAAGAGGGGAAGGGGAGATGGAGGGAGAAAAGATGGAACTTGTTAAATTGCAAAAGATACTTGCCATGCTGCTTATTGCAATATAATTTTTTCGGTGTAAACTTTTTGGTTTGTTTTTATAACGAGCAGGTATATGCCTTTTGGGAACGGGGATAAATTTATTGAGAAAGCCCGATCGTTGGTAATAACCTCTAACTTTGAACTTTTACCATAAATATTTACAAGCTCAAATACAGGTGTGTTAGAAATAACGGATGAAAATTCTATGATAATATTGCCGGTAGATGGGTTGGGATATACTTTAATACTATTAGTGTGTGTATCAAAATCGGTAGTGTTTAAAACGGGATTTTCTTCCTTAAAATTAGCAACCTGATAATTATTAAAGGACATAAGATTATTTGCCATTGTTGGCAGGTAAGAGCAAATCATTGTTTTAGCTGTAAAATCAGAACCTTCGGCAGCTGTAAATCCATCCAAAAGTAATATTTCATTTCCTAAATATGCAATATCAACACCTTCCTGAAAATACACCTCACTTGTTGAGTTGCCTCCAAGTGTAACATAGCCTGCTGAGTTTTCAGGGTATATCCCTGGTGTCGGATAATAATCATCTTCGCTAATTATTCTGTCGCAGGGGTATATATAATTTGTAAGAAAAGTTACGGCACCCGGAAAATCTGATGGTGGTGATGGATTACAATCAAGTGCTGGCAACACACATCCGGCTCTACCGATAATAATAGTACCGAAAGCACAGTAAACAGTCTGACCAAAATTTGTGTTTTGATAACCAACATCAGGATGAAAGGCAGGGGTAACTTTTTCGAGTAAAAGCCAAACGCCATACATATTTCTTCGGTATATATATGCGGCACCCGCATGTTCATCATCAAATGTTTCTTCACCCGGTGCACCAACCACTATATAATTATCATCAATACAAACTGAATATCCAAAATATGCATGTTCCTCAGTGCTATGAACCAAATTACAATTTAACACCCATGCTCCGTTTTCATAATCGTAAATATATGCCACACCACCATTCCATGCCCCATTATACAATTGTTTATGATTTCCGATGGCTAATGAATTTTGAGAAACAGAAACCTGGAGAATTCCTGTTTGTGCTGGTGAAACTGTTATTTGCCCCCAATTATCATCAGAAATACGATCGAAAACAAACGCATTACCATGATTTGAACCAACCGCGATTCGTGTACCTGAAATGGATACACTTTTCCCGAAGCCATTTTTTATTATGGTACTGTTTTCATCAAAAATCTTATGTTTTTCTACCCACGTTCCATTCGCATTTTTGTAGATGTATGCCTTACCTGAATGATCTTTATTATTGGTTTTGTTTTTCAGGCTATCAGGGAAGATAACGCCCCCACTGGTGCCCACTACAATATAATCGCCATCAATAGCTACCGACCTTCCACACTCATCATTATATGTTGCATCAGCCGGGATTAATTTACCAGTTTGCAAAACCCAGGCATTTCCATTGTATTTATATACATATACTGCGCCTGTTCTTTCTGCTCCGTTTGATTGAAAAGGAGCACCAACTGCAATATAATTGCCCGAAATATCTACACAAAAAGCAAATTGATCATCTTCATGCACATCCTGAGGCACAAGGTGGCCTTGCATTAATATCCAGGCATCATTCATTTGATTGTATTCATAAATATATATTGCACCTTTTGGTTGGTGATTATATGCACTTATCACGGCAAAATTACCATCGAT
>JAOZRY010000417.1:2323-3845 GCA_029939965.1 Bacteroidales bacterium
TTGCACCTTTTGGTTGGTGATTATATGCACTTATCACGGCAAAATTACCATCGATAGCTACCGAATATCCATACTTTGCCCAATAACTAATATTATCCGGTTCAATTTCTTCAGGAGCAGCAGTTATTGATGGTGGATTAACTATAACTTGCTTTAAACACACGCCAAGAGGTTCGTTATAAAAATCATAAGCTTCAAGATATACTGAATATACACCACTTTCATTAAAAGTTAAATGAGGATCGTTCAAATACGACTCCTGATAATAACCATTCGACCCAAATATTTTCCATACACAATTGTACGAATAATAAAAACCGGTAATTTCTTCGATAAATTGAACTAATTCGCCCTGAATAGCAGGGCTGGGATTGTAATTAAAATTAACCGTATAACCTGAATTTGGATTGGCATACACATTTAAATTTACCGTATGAATATTAGAAACCTGGCTGGAGGTATTGGTTACTTTTAGCGAAAGCGAAATGTTTACTGACTCATTAATAGTAACCGGACCGGGATTTTGCAGGTTGCTGTCGTCAAACTGCCCATCACCATCCAAATCCCATTCATAAGTATCTATTTCTCCTGCTGAGTTGTTGGCAAAGTAAACCGTACAGGGAGCAAAAAGACCCGACTGAGATATGGTAAAATTTGCAATAGGATTTAATGATGTGTTTTCGGGATATACTGTAATATATGCATCTTTTATTTCGGCCGAACAATTTGTTGATGTGTTGCATGCTTGTAGTGTTACCGAATATTGCTGCGGATAAGCACTATTGTTTGTGAAAGTGTATTCAGGATTTTGCTCACTACTTTCTCCCCAGCCATCACCAAAATCCCATATCCATGAATCGGGATTGCCGGTTGTAATATCGGTAAATTGAAGTGTTAATGGTGAGTTGCCGTACAGTTCGCCATTATCAGCAACGGCTTCGGCATCAAAATCCACGATCAAATATGTTTCAGGGTCGATTATTTGGATATACTGCTGCAATATATCAATCAATTCACCATTATATTCCAGTTGAATTTGAATTTTGTATTCGCCGGGTTGATTGTTAGATTGATATGTAATTGGAGTAGGGTTTTTGCCTGTAAATGTATCCGGTTGGGTGTAGGCATTCCCAAATGACCAGTGCCACACATAATTATTTTCATCATATCCTGATGTTAAATTGGTGATGGTAACAACAGTTTCTTCGCCGGCAGAAATAATTTCGGGAGTAAAAGAAAAAGCAAGCATACAACTTGAAATTTCAAAGGAATGATTTTCATCTGCCCCGGGGCAGGGTGTAGGTTCCCAGCCGTTTCTGTTTTTGTTGTTCGATTGCCTGATGGGAATTTCGGCAGGGTTGGTTTGAAGTTGATTACCTGCCAAATCTTTTCCTTCTATTTGCAGGGTATTCAGTGCAAATTGGGTTAGTCCGAATTCAGTTATTTCAAATTGCCATTTGGTACACTCGTTGTTTACCGGAGTAATAAGATTTTGTTCAAAACCCAAAGGATTAATTGCAAT
>JAOZRY010000418.1 GCA_029939965.1 Bacteroidales bacterium
GTATCCTATTCAAATTAACTGGTAAAAAGAGTTCCCCTCCCCAATCTCCTTCCAAAAAATAATCAATATATTATTTTAGAATTTGGTTTGTTTTACACATTTATACTTTTTTTATAAAATTTCGATTTTTTTTACCTTGCAGGGTTGAGTTCGACAAAATCATGTGTTATGCAATTATTCATGACACAGATCGTTAAATACAGAAACCGTCTTGTTACGCAAGATGATATATCCTATATCCGTAATCTCATTTCAAATAATCCCGATATTGGTAGATGTGCTTTATCCCGGCAAATTTGTAGAGACTGGAAATGGGTTCAGGATAACGGCCACCCTAAAGATATGGTTTGCCGATTGTTATTGTTGATTTTGGAACGGCAAGGGCATATCAAACTTCCACCAAGAAAATCTACACCTAAAAACCCATTTTTAGATCGTAAATCTCCTAAACCTGTTGTAGTAAATACTAGTCCAATTGAAACATCAATTAAAAAACTTTTTCCAATCAGGATCGAGCAAGTTCGACGAACCTGTTATGAAAAGCTTTTCAATGGCCTTATTGAGCAATATCATTATCTTGGTTACAAGCAGCCGGTTGGAGAACACCTGAAGTATATGGTTTTTTCTGATGATAGACCTGTTGCTTGTTTGGCATTTTCCTCCGCAGCATACCATTTAGGCCCCAGAGATTCTTTTATTGGTTGGAGTTATGAAATCCGTAAAAAAAACATTCATCTCCTTGCTTACAATATTCGTTTTTTAATTCTTCCCTGGGTAAAAATATCTGGCTTAGCTTCATACGTATTGGCTAAATGCTCAAAAAATCTCGCATCGGACTGGCAAAAAATTTATAACCACCCAATTTACTGGCTGGAAACCATAGTTGATTCAAACCATTTCAAGGGAACATGTTATCGCGCCGCCAATTGGCGTCTGCTCGGTAAAACCACCGGTCGAGGAATATACGACAAAACGAAAAGAGTTAACAGATCTGTCAAAGATGTCTATGGCTATCCGCTGGTCCATGATTTCAGAGCAAGGTTGTGCCATGAGTCCTGAAATAATTACCGAAACAATAAAGAATCTGAATATCTGCCCTGATGATATTCAAGACAATGAATTAAGGCATACCTTCAATACTTTGTTTAATCTTATAGAAGAAATGTACGAAGACTATAAGAAAACTAAAGAGGAAAATCAGAATTTAAGAGATGCAATCAACTTATTGAAAGGTGAAGACCCTAAACCAAAATTTACTAAAAATAAGAAAAATGAGTCTTCGGAAAAAGAGCGAAAGGACAAAAAACCGCCTAAAGAGAAAAAATCAACGAAAAAAAAAGATAAGATAATACCTGACCGTACTGTGCCATGTCCTGTAGATAAGAGTATCCTGCCGGCAGACGCAAAATTCAATGGTTACTCGCCTCTTATTGTTCAGGAGCTTATAATAAAAGTTGAGAACATAGAATATAAGAGAGAAGTTTACTATTCAGCCTCTCAAAAAAAGACTTATATGGGGAAATTGCCTCCCGGCATCAAAGGAGGATACGACCCCGGTGTAATATCTTTTATTTATGCACAGAAACACGGATCGAATGTTTCAGAGCCTAAGATAACAGAATTTCTTAACGATATTGGAATATACATCTCGCAGCCAACTGTTTCCCGTTTTCTAACCAATGACATCGATGATTTTCACCAGGAAAAGGACGATATTGTACTGGCAGGGTTACGTTCGACCGAGTTTCAACAAATTGATGATACCGGAACTAAAGTTAATGGAGAAAGTAAGTATGTGCAAATCTTGTGTAATCCGTATTATACTGCTTTCTTTACCACCCCTAAGAAAGACCGCTTGACTGTCATTGATCTATTGCTGTGCGGGCTGGAAAGGCGTTATTTTTTTAATGACGATGCCTTTGAGTTGTTGAAGTTTCTAAGAGTTTCCAACAAGGTGATTACCCTGCTGCAATCGGAAGTGGCAGATAAAACATTGGATGAGAAGGAAATGGAAGAAGTATTGAAAAATATTTTTCCAAATCCGAAAAAGGGTAGAAACCTTAGAACAAGGATTAAAGAAGCCGGGGCAATAGTGGATTATCAAAATCGAACAGACATCCCTGTCATCCAAATCCTTTTAAGCGATAATGCGCCTCAATTCAAACTTATAACTTCACAACATGCCTTATGCTGGATACATGACGGCCGGCATTACAAAAAATTATATCCGATCGTTTTACTGAATAAAAACAGGCTTGATGATTTTATAGGACAATTCTGGGACTATTACAAAAAACTTTTAAAATATAAAGAAAATCCGGCACAAGATGAAGCTGAAAAATTATCGAAAGAATTTGATGAACTTTTTTCAACTAAAACCGGCTATGAAGCTCTTGACGAGCGGATTGCAAAAACCAAAACTAAGAAGACCGAACTCTTGTTGGTATTAAAATATCCCGAACTTCCGCTGCACAATAACAATTCAGAGCTTGGAGCAAGAGCGGAGAAACGAAAGCAGGATGTTAGTCTACAAACCATTACTGAAAAAGGTACAAAGTCCAAAGATACGTTCTTGACCATAGCACAGACTGCGAGAAAATTAGATATAAGTTTCTATAAATATATCTATGATCGAGTCGGTAAAAGCTTTAACATGCCTTCCCTTGCCTCAATAATTGAAGAAAAGTCCGCTGGAAAAAATTACTGCAATTCAAGTTAAACAAAAATCACACATTTGGCGGCCTGTTTATTTAACTGATTCTGTCCGGATTAAGTGAGATACACAGTCAGAATTTTTCTTACCATGCATACGGAAAAGATAAGTTTCCTGATCGCTTTCGTAACAAAAGGATTAATGGACACTGTCTTGGTGATTTAATATCGTACGGAAACGATAAAGATCCGATAACGGCCCAATTCGAAGGTTGATTCAGCAGTCAAGCGATAACTTATGCGGCGTCTGTTCATTACCGGAGTAATCCGTCCTGCCTGTTTCATGCACGAGTCTAAAGTGTATGCCAGCCTAAATAGTGTACCTGCACAACTTTTTATTAAACTCAATAAAGCCGGGGCGTAAACTGCCGAAGGGTACGCTCCGCTTTGCCCATCCTACTTTGCTAAAATTGTCCCATAAAAACGGCTTTTTGAAAACCATTTTACGAGGTATGAAGTCGGAGAAATTAAGCCTTTAGGACAGCAAAGAGCAGTAAGTCCAATTTCACAGGTGTCTGACCAGAGAAAATCCTATCACATTTCATGTCTCAAATAAAGTACTTAGAAAACCCTTGTTCTTTCGTACAAGCTAAGAACTTGTCCGATATGGCTTATGCCTGGTTTATATACCGCGAGACAGAACTCTTGAGCATATCCAGGTAATAATTTTAAGGTTCTGGTGGCTTTACCAATGAATAACGGAAACTCCAGTAAGAGTTCAAGAGATGAAAAAAATGGGTAGATCAGACTTTCTCATTGAGAATAAAAATTTGACGGATTGTTCTTTTTTTTTCCGTTGTCCGAAATAATGAATTGCACACCGTTATAGTAAGTTTTAAGCATTTCCATTAAATTTGAATAGGATACATTGAACTTAATGTTGATTTAAGTGTGCCGAATCTGGAGAAGGATGCCGCTTTATAATGCCATAACCCACATTCATCAAATCTTGGGATATTGGGCAATGTGTAAAATTTGCCGGCATTGTTGTAGCTGCTCAAATATTCCATTTCCTTAAGATACCGGAATACAGTCTTAGAAAAATCCGTATCCAGCATGTTTTTCAAAGCCTCAATCGTAACAACCTTTTCTTTGCTAAATAGCTTTTCAACATTTCTTTTTCGTTC
>JAOZRY010000419.1 GCA_029939965.1 Bacteroidales bacterium
AATTCCCGTGATTTCTTTTGTAATTTTCATACATGTGTAAGCATGGCCTAAATAGTACCTAACAGGTTTGTTTTATAAATTTCCACCAGATTTAATAATCTGACAAGTAATTAAATAGTTAAACCTGTTAGGTCTAAACCCGTGCTACTTTGTTAAGTGCTATTTTAATTTTTTTTTACCGGACTAATATATTTTGTTGTAATTTTGTTGGTCATCACCAACACCAAAATATTTATGATGACACAAAATATTTTTCTCACATTTCTCACACTTCTCGCTTTACTTCCCTTTATATCATTTAGCCAGCCTGCATGGGAACAGGTAACACCAACTCCCCAGGAAAACCACATTAATGACCTGGCAATTATTCCAGGGACAGATAAGGTCATAGCTGTTGCCGATGGGGCATCCATAATGATTTCTGAAGATCAGGGTGAAACATGGCAAATTAGTTGTAACCCTGGCGGCCTGTCAAATGAATCCTGCTTAAAACGTGTTTATTTTTATAATTCGTTGCTTGGATTTGCCGGGGGCTATCACTATGATTATAGTATAGGATACTATGTCCCTTATATTTTGAAATCAACAGATGGCGGTGTTAGTTGGGCCGAAATCACGAACTTTCCAGGAACAGGTGCCGTAATTGCAAACGGGTTTTATTTTGTAAATGAGCAAACAGGTTTTATTATTGCCGGCTCGGGCCGCTTGCTAAAAACCGTTGATTGTGGCGAAAGCTGGTTCGACCTGGAGACCGGGGTTACTTTTACCCTCGATGCCATCGACTTTTGTAATGATTCAACGGGGTATATTGTAGGGCCTGGAACTGAAAAAATGCTGAAAACCACCGACTATGGAAACACCTGGTCGGCTATCGACTTTAATTCCCCTCTTACGGATTATGGACTGAAAGATATTCATTTTGTTAGTAATACTATTGGGTATGTGGCTCATACTAATGGAAGTATCCTTAAAACAACCAATGCCGGGATTTACTGGGATGTTGTTTATGCAAATCAATATATCAAAGCACAGGCAATCAATTTTTTTGATGAAAACCACGGCATTGCAGGGTGTTATAAGCAATCGTTACAAAGCTGTATTATATCCACTAATGATGGTGGCAACACCTGGGACGAATTTATCCTGCCCGTATTTCAAGATATAAATTATTCGGTTTGCTGTTTGGATGCTGCAAATTTCCTGTATTGCGGTTTGTATGGAATGATATATAAGTCTGTAAACGGGGGTAATACCTGGGCACCAAAGTTTGAAAGGACATTCTGGGGAGATATTTACCAGGTTCAATATTTGGATGAAAATTCAATCTTTTGCCTTACATCAAGCAGGGAAAACTACTCTTATCAATCGTCAAACTTATACAAATCTATTGACGGTGGTGAAAACTTTGTTTCAATTGCGGATGTTGAGGTAAATGATAACAATATTTTTACCCCGGCAACATTCGGGTTTATCGATTACAATCTTGGCTATTTGACCTATTATAATAATAACGACGATTTATTAACAGTTTTGAAAACTGATGATGGAGGGGATAACTGGACAGAGGTTGAGTCGGGCAATTATGATGGGAAACCTTATGCCATGAAGTTTTATGACGAACTTAACGGTTTGATTTCAGGGGATGGTTTTATACTGAAAACATCAGATGGTGGCAATAACTGGCAGGAGGTTTATAATGGTTACTATACCTACTTTTTGATGGATATTCATTATTTTTCAGCTAATGATATTATTGTTTCAGGAGCATCATATTGGTCGTCAACATTGTCAAAACTAATAATTAGTCATGATGCAGGAAGCACATGGGAAGAGATGCCTTTAGGGGTATATGGAATAATTTTCGACATGGAGGTAATCAATAATACCATTTATCTTGCATGTGAAGATAATGTTATTATGAAATCCCCCGATGGAGGAAATACCTGGCAATACACACAGGTTATTTCGCCAAACGACATCGAGTTTCATTCCATTCATTTCCCGGTTGAAAATATCGGGTATGCCGTTGGGAGCGGCCCGTTTGAAACAATGGTTAAAACCACCGATGGCGGCAATACCTGGAATGTTATCCATACCGGTATTTCCTCCGGGTTAAATGCAGTTCATTTTTATGATGAATTTACCGGGTTTGTATTCAGTGAAAATGGAGTTGTTTTAAAAACTACAACAGGCGGAACAACAGCAATTGAGGAGTTTAGGCCCGTAAAGCAAAACACCTGTTTTTCGGTTTATCCTAATCCGTTTACAAAATCTTTTTCAGTTCAATATCAACTTCCTGTGGGCGCAAAAAGCGGTATTATTGAAATATTCAGCCAAAACGGTAAAAGTATCTTAATCCATCACTTGAAAAATTCGACAGATTGCATTAATCTCCACGGCGAAAACCTGGAACCGGGGGTTTACCTAATCGTTCTGAAAACCGGAAATAAACTTATCGAAACACAAAAGTTAATAAAACTACCCTAAATCCTTAATGATGAAAAAACACAAGGCCATAAAATTATTTGCACTTATTATTATTCTGTTCTTTACTATTTCAGGGCAGGCCCAGATATTTAACCCACGTTCGGAAATAGATATTTCTTTTTCTGAAAATGAATTCATTGTTGATATTAAAGCTATGGATTTGAACAACGATGGGGCCGACGAACTTATCTTTTTAACCTCATGGGGAGTACAATATTATGCATACAGATGGTATGGAGGCCACTTTGAAAATATTTGGTATAACTATCAAGGGTTTAGCAACTGTGGCTACGGGATGCAGGTAACCGATTTCGATAATGACGGAAAAAATGATTTGCTGGTGTCATGGTGCGGTCCCGAACATTATTTATCCTTCCTAAAAAACCATGGTGACATTTTTATTGATCAGGGGGTATTGGTCCAGAAGTGCCCCAGGGAGGATTTTTGTACGCATGATTTTAATGGTGACTCTCTTGTTGACCTTGCCATTGGAAGTGTTTACGCTAACAGCGGATATTCAATCGAACTTTATAAGCACAATCCTAACAACAATTCTGTTCAATATATGGGATTCCTGCCCGATGCCGTAAATGGCAGCAACCTTGTGAAGGCTTTGAATATTAACAATGATGAAAAAATGGACATTCTCGGTGCAGAAGGGTACTCGGGGATTTTATATACCTATGTTAATAAAGGTGACTTTAATTTTGTCCAAACTTACACTCATCAGTTTTCTAATCATATATACAGCATCGAGACAGCCGATTTTAACAATGATGGCCTCGAAGATTTTGTGGCTGCCGAGTTTAATTCAAAGCTGCAATTTTTCATTAATGAAGGGGAAGGGGAATACAATATGGTATATTGGGGTTCGGCAGATGAAAAATGGTTTGAAATTGAGGCAAGCGATATCAACCACGATGGGAAGGTTGATTTAATTGCCATGTCATCCAATTGCCATATTTATTTTTTCAAAAACCTGGGTGATTTTAATTTTGAGGAGATGATTTATCCTAACACTGATACTTTAGGTTATAGATTAACTTTAGGCGATTTTGACGGGAACGGTGAGGTTGACCTTGTGTATGGCAAAAACCCGGCACATGTTGTATTTAACATATTGAATTGGTTTGTTCCGGTTTCGATTGATGAAACGCCAATGAGGAATAGTAACGGATTTTCAATTTCTCAGAATGTCCCAAACCCTTTTGAAGATTTCACGACAATCCAATTTGAATTGAACCACAGTAAAACCGGGGAATTCACTGTTTTCGACAAAACAGGCAAAATAATTTTAAAATCGGCAATATACCCTTCAAGTAAACAAATCAAAATCCCCGGCGAACAA
>JAOZRY010000420.1 GCA_029939965.1 Bacteroidales bacterium
ATTGCATAGCAATGTGCAATTTGGTTTTCAACAATTGCTTATCGGGCAGTTCGGTAAGGTATTCGGCAACTTTAATGCCCGATTGGTCAAGCTTTAGGAGTTCAATTTGCTCTTGTCCACCATCGGTACAAAGTATTAGTCCAATGGGTGTTTCTTCCCCAGCTTGTTTTTCGTGTTTATCGAGCCATCGCAGGTATAGTTCCATTTGTCCTTTATATGCTGCCTTAAATCGGTCAATTTTCAGTTCAATTGCAATTAATCGTTTTAGTTTACGGTGGTAAAAAAGCAGGTCGAGGTAAAAATCTTCACCATCGATAATCATTCTTTTTTGTCGTTCCACAAAGCTAAATCCGCTACCAAGTTCCATAATAAATTGTTCGAGCGAGTTAATAAGGCTGTCTTCGAGACTTTTTTCGCTGTACATTCCTGTAAGCCCGGTAAACTCGAGAAAGTAGGGGTTTTTAAAAACAATATCCGGCGAAAAGGTTTCCTTATTCGCCATTTTTGTTATTTCATTCTTTATCAACAAATCGGGCTTTTCACTTATGGCTGTTCTTTCGAATAACATTCCATCAATTTTTGCCCTGAGTTGTTTTGTACCCCATCCTTCATATTTACACATTTGTGCATAGAAGAGGCGTTGTAAATCATCTTTTAAAACCAGTAGCTCGATAAAATGCGACCAGCTTAATTGTGTCGCCAACTCCGACACTTTTTCAAAATTGGGAAACACAGAAGCAAATTGCATCATTCGCCTGATGTTTCGCAGTTCAAAACCCTTTTTACCATATACATGCTGCAATTGTGTCGCCAATAGCGACACAATTTGTTCGCCATAAGTAGCTCGTTTGCCTTCGAGTAAATCATTATTAATTCGTTCGCCAATTTTCCAATACAAAATAGTAATGGCTCTGTTGGCGGTATTTGCCACCTGAGTTCTTGCCTCTTCAACCAGCTTGCAAATATCGCTATACAGCACAATGTTGAAATTTTCTATTTCCATACGAATCCCATTTTTTCGAGATGAGAATTTACTTTACTTTCCACTTCAACAAGCTCGGCCTCCAATTGTAAACGCCTGTTTGTATTCACCATAAAACTGCACCATAAATTTAAGATTACGCTCCGTAAATCCTTTTTCTTCCGGCAGGTCATTTTTGATATCTATGGCTAATTTCCAAAATCTGTGGTTTCCAAATATTTTTTAACTTCCAATTCCATCATCTCCTTTTTTACTGCAAATACATGTGGGAATTTTACACTATTGATACTACTTTAGGCTTTGCTCAATTGCTTCCCCTCTTAAATTAGTATTGTTAAATGTCTTAAACCCGTCTATCTCTATTCGTGTTATCATATCCGGATGGTTAAAATTTTAATATCATAGTATAAAATTCTAAAAACAATAATAATCTTCCCAAACTAACTTTCCATTGCCTGTAGTCTCCAATCTGATTCGGATTTATTTTCGACAACCATCACATAGGTAATATTACCAACGGATACTAGCTTTCATACCCTTCATAAAAATCAAGAACTGTTGTAAGGACGGCAATCCTAATTTCATCTTTTTCGATTAATAATTCATGTTTGGCATCGTTAACCAAATAAGCTTTCACATCCTTATTTAAGGAGTTTAATTTATTAATAAATTCGTTGTGTGCCGAAGAGGAAACAATCTCTTCATCTTGGGCCGAAAACAGGATAACCGGAGTTTCTATTTTAGAAATATCATCAAATATTACATCAAATTGTTTGCACGATTTATTTGCCCATTTATATGTTGCCCCTCCAAGTCTTGCTTCAGGCTCTTCTTTAAAAATCTGGTTCATTCTGTTATATCTAACCTCACAGCCGGTTAATGTATTTTCTTTAAAACTTACAAGCCCATCATCATAATTTGTGTGCCCCATAGCGTATTTGGGCTTATCGCCGGTTAATAATCCAATCACCAAACAATTTGCAAAACCAAAACCCAACATGGGGGAAGAAAAAGCAGCAGCATTAAAATAACCGGGATATTCTTCCAGAAAAGTAACGCCAATAGCACCGCCCATCGAATGAGCCAAAAGAAATGTGTTTTTATGATTATGTGGGACTACAAAATTATCGATGTAATATTTCATATCATCAACATAATACCGGAACTCATCAACATATCCCATATCCGCATCTGCAATCATTCGCCCCGAAAAACCCTGCCCCCTGTGATCGTGAATATAAACAGAGTAACCATTGTTGAACAAATCAAAAATCACCTCTTTATATTTTACAGCGGCTTCGGTTCTTCCAGTCGAAATTACAATTGCCCCTTTTTCCGGTTTATCCCGAAGAAAATATTTGTAGTAGATTTTTACATCGTTGGCACCATTAAAATATCCATCAACACCAGTATCATAAAGTGAGTCGATACTCTGCGTATGTCCTACCTTCATCAGCAGGGATTTGGTAGTTAGGTTGTATTTATTCCCGGTTTGCCCTAATTCAGGAAATGCGTTGTGGGAGCAGGAAGCCAAAAAGATAACTATTAGCGAGAAAATGAGGTGTTTGAAAATACGTTTCATCATTAAAATAGTATGGATATTATTGGTGCTAAATTAGTATTTTATTTATGGCTTGTTGAAAAACCCAACACGTTTTTTAATGAAGCTTGCTTTATTCTTAGGCATTATTTAATTGATTTATTTGCAATTAAATTGGAAATTTAGAATTAACAGACACAAAAAGTTAGAAAACAGATTCCATAATGCGCATTAATTGGAAGCTAAAAATCATACAAAATCTTGTTTTCAGAAAAAGCAATATCCAGTTTTATATTATCGAAGCACTTATCCAATTGATGTTTCATTTCCTCTCTTACCTCATCCTGAGTTTTTATGGAGTACAACCGATCCGCTTCGTTAATAACCTGAATGTGAACTAACAGATAAATTTCTCTTCCTGTTTTTGTGGCTTTAAAATTATAATCTTCAACATCATAATTACAAATTACATCTTTTATTATGAGGTCAATTTTATTAACAATATCGTTGTCGGGAGCAGATAACAGAATTTCTTTAATTCCTGTTTTTATGGTAGTTAGTGGTAGTTTAAGGATAAATAATATAATGGCTAATGTTATAATCGGGTCGGTATATTTAATCAATGAGTCAAAATTTGTGTTTTGCAAAAAGTAGGATGAAATAAACGCCACACCAATAGATGCACTAATTATTGTATCGACAAACCAGTTTTTGTATTCCACATGAATAATTGGAGAAGGGGCTTTCTTGTTTTTATTATAAAATAAAAGTGTAAGCACGAGGCAGGTAATTGTACTTATAAAAAAGTACACAATCGACTCGCCAAAGGAGGGTGTGTTTCCTCCGCTCAATAATGATTTTACAGCATTGACTGATGAGCTTAAAACAACTGTTAGAATCATTAATCCTTTAACCAAATTGAATAAGGGTTCGATAGTAGCGTAACCAAAATTATAATTGCTGCTTTCGGGTTTCATTACCATTTTTACAACCCACAAAGAAATGAGTGCTAAAATGAAACCGGCAAATGAATAATAACCATCAAGCTTTATTGCTTCCGAGCCGGTTTTAATGCCATAATACAATGCAATAATTGCCAACAATAAATTGGCTACAACCGATATTATAAAAATAGATGTTTCGCTATGTTTCTTATTTTTAGTCACTTTAGTAATTTTGTGGGTAATTAAAAAAAGTGTATCATATTCAAACTAACCTAAACCTGTTTCAGAATTCCAGGCAATGGCTCCTACACGTTTATTCCATATATTGATAAAGGCTGTTGTTATCATTACCAATCTGATTTTGATTT
>JAOZRY010001152.1 GCA_029939965.1 Bacteroidales bacterium
AACCGTTATGTTTATTGAAGAGGAAAAATCAAAAATTAGTATTAAATTTCAAATATTATATTAACAAAATTTAGGAGGACAAAACAATGAAAACAAAAATATTAATTTGCCTGTTTTTTACAGCATTGATCTTGAGTATAGGATGTTCAAAAGATGATGAAAATGATAATGAAACGACTGGATATCTTCAGTTTAAAACATTAAATCCAATATCAACCAGTAATAAAAGTGCATCTATCTTAAAATTTACAACATCAAATCCAGCATTAACCGGAGATACCACTGAAACATTATTAACAAGCTTGAATTTTTGTATCGGCGATGTATGGGTATCGCAGGGTGAAGTAGAAGCCGGTAATCCTGATGATCTTGAATGGATAAGACTTACAGATGTTACCAATCAGGAGTTGAAATTATTTGAAAATTATTCATTTGCTGCAAAAGAGTTGCCTGCCGGAACGTACAAAAGTATAAAAATAACATTTAAAAATATTTGGTATCGACATGTTGTGTTAGCATCGGACCCAACTGTTAAGTATGAGCTATTGGAAACAATGGGGAGTACTTTCGCTCCATGTGATGAAAATGATACTTCTTGGGTAAAACCAAACTATTTTTCAGTTGGTGGGAATCACAATTTAAATGATAGTGGTGTGTTTGAGGTGGCTTCTGAAGGTGAAAAAATTGGTGGTTTTACTATAGAAGAAGGGAAAACAGCGGTTGTAAGCTGGAGATTATTTGCAGGTGCAACAGAGCCTTGTATTAACTATCTATATGACTTAAATGGCAACTTAGAGTGGGATTGTGGCATAGATGACCTTGAAGAAGAATGTCCGCCTGAGATAGAATATATGTGGGATTTTTTAGTTGAATACGAATAGATAATAAAAATCAACAAAACGCTAACAAAGGCTTTATGCTATAAGGGTTTCACTGGCAATTCGAGCTTTCTGTCCCGCATAAAATAATGTGTATATTGACAGGTAAGTAGCCCGAAATCCCTTACTGCACATAGCCAAACCGTTGTAGGGCATATAAAAAAAGACGATAATAATGGCAATATTTGAAATAAAAGACAGAAAAG
>JAOZRY010001153.1 GCA_029939965.1 Bacteroidales bacterium
TTGCTACATTTAGATATTGAATTAGATTAATACAAACAACCCTGATAAAAAAGAACTCCCTGGTCAATTATGCGGTCAGGGAGTTCTATGTTTACAATGTTAATAACTTTGTGGATTACTTAACTTTCTTCAATCCAGATTCGCTTACTTTCTGGCTCTCCTGAATCCCTTGTAGAATAGCGGCCTTGCATTTCAGAAACACTTCCGCTTCTTGGCCCTGTAATTGTGCTCTGTTCATAAAAACAAGCATATTCTTAGCTGTGTCAACATCCGTTAAAATCGTCATTTTGTCCATGTTAAACTCCCTTTTCTGCAATTTTTATACATTTATTAGCTTTAATATACGCTTTTTGAGCAGTTTACGCAATAAAAAAAGCCTGGCGATTAAACCAGGCAAGTGGAAAAAATGAGAAATTTGAATGGTGATGGTACTATTTATTTTTGACAACGCCCTCTAAAAGTTCAAGAGCATCTGAAATCTTTTCAACTACTTTTAAAATTACTGCAAATTCCTCATCATCTTTGAGAAACGGGATATCAATAGCTTTATCAATCATCTCAGCGAGATCAACACGTTCAGACTCTTCGTCTATCGTGTCATTGATTCCATCTATTGCTGCAACTAACATCCTCTTAACTAATTCTGCTTTACCTGGTAATATACCTAAAAAACCCATTACTGCCGCCTTTCTGAATAATTCCATTATTACCATCTGCTCTTATTTGTTCTCACATCTATATGTATGCCCCACGAATACAACCCAATGCCGTATTTATTTGGATACTTCTTGCATAAATAATTATACATCTCTTCCGGTGTTTTGAATCTGTTTTTGACATCTGCAGCAATCCCTAATAAATGCTTACTCTTGCTTGAATATGGCGCATAATTTGGATTAGCCTCTTTCTGCACATTTTCGTTATGTTCTATACATCTGCATCCTGAACTAATTATAACCGGAGTGTGTTCGCAATATGCCCTTAAATCCATTAACACAGCGAGAAGCTCGGCATCAACAACATCAAAGCCACATCCACATTTACAAGAAAACTCTGATCTGTCAAAATGTCTGCCAGGCCACAT
>JAOZRY010001154.1 GCA_029939965.1 Bacteroidales bacterium
TTTTCATTGTGATCCCATAACTCTGAGATTTTGTTAATTTTCTTTTTTTCTTAAGTTCAAACTTTTATTTTTACAAAAATCGTCACTTCCGATTTTTTATTTTCTACGCTCAACTGAATATCTCCCTATGAAGGAGCAAATCCAGGTAAAAATACTTGATCCGGGGCTGCCCTTAATTTTATAGGTGCACCTGCTGTCCCACAAACCGATATAACGTTATCCATATCCAAAAGGCTCCATAAAACGCCCCGTAAAACGGTAAAAAGACGAGGAAATGAGAAGGCCCATTGTTTTATATGCGCAATATAGCGCAGCAATATATAAACGAGAAGAGCTGTCCAGATCTGCCACTTCACAGCACTCTCATTATAGCCGAGAAAATCTGCTATTTGCAACGTTTGTTTAATCTGTTTAAAGAAAAGTTCTATTCCCCAACGAGACTTATAAAGATCAGCTATTGAACTGGGAGCCCAGTCAAAATTATTCGTTATAAAAGTCATGGTACGTTCTTTACCATCGACTTCAACGATAGCTTCGATTAAGCGTAATTCTTTCGGGTAGTAATCCGGAGTGTTTTGACCTGTTAATATGATCTTGACATCTCTGATAATTTTACCTTTAGGTAACGTATGCTGTCCCACAGATTTATAATTCATATCATCTTTAGAGCGGGTCACCCAAAAAACTTGACGACTATCCAGATGATATAAATGTTTAAAATCAACGTAAGCTTTATCAAAGATAACTATTTCACCGGCACTTATACCTGCACATAATTCTTTAGCCTCTGTCGAATCATGCGTATTGGCAGCTTTGACAATAACACACTGAGGCAGAAAACTCTGTAAATCAAGGCGTAAATGCATTTTTGCAGCAGCCTTGCGACGACGATGTTTTGCCCAGTCAAGGCAATTAGCAAAAAGGCTTATTGTAGATGAATCAACAGCATTAATAGTACGTTTGAACCTATGTGGAACTCCAGATCCAGAGTTTAAACCAAAAGTTGGAGTATTTTCCTTCAACTTACGAAAAACAGACCAGAAAAGATCTTCGGCCATCTCTGGATTACGCTGTCTGTTTGCA
>JAOZRY010001155.1 GCA_029939965.1 Bacteroidales bacterium
TGGAAAGGTACTTTGTTACCGGGTTTGTACAGCATTTTTGTAATCATCGACTTTGCCCCCCGCGCAAGGACTACAAAATCAACACCATGAAAACTCTTTTTTTGCGCTTCTTTTGAAGTTACTATCATGCTTACAGTTTTATTGTATAGAAATAAAATTAATAGAAAGGTGCCTCAAAGAACTCATCCGTTCCAAGAAGTTTAATATATTTTGTGTTTAGCTTTTTCAGTATATCCGGCCCATCTAAATAAATCCAGTCTTCAATAGAACCCCTGAAACAAAAACGTTCCACCGTGAAAGTGCGTTTTTCTTTGTTATCTAAACAAAACCTCATCATTGCACTATAATATTGATCATATATAGAAGCATTATCACGCAAAACATTATCAGGATTAATTCCGGGAGGAATGGTAGGGCCGTTTAGAAAATCGCCAAAAATATTTTTAACATTTCCAAAATCGGCATTTGATTCATAAATGGTGATAAATTCGTCTTTACAATACACGAGGTATCGCTTTGTTCCTGTCAACTTTTTTATAGCTTGCTCAACAAGATGTTTTTCGATATCCGAGATTTGTTGAGGGCGTATCTTCCGCAAAAAAACCTGGGCATTTTCTGGATGTTCGTATATTTCATATCCATCGGGTATTTGCTTAACAAGGTTGCCTTTAGCGTCTTGTTTAGTCGTGAAAAAATAAGAGGGATTTCCTTTTTTGGTTTTTGTTTTTCTAAGATAATATGTTAGCCCTATCCTATTTGTAAATGTTACTGCCATAATTATATTTTCCCCCTGCTTTTTGTTTTGGTATTAGTCTGTACTACGTCCGTATGTTTCTTTATATGCTTTTGTAGTTCTGCTAATTGAATACCTGAGATTTTAATCCTGATGGGTATGTCGTTTTTTTCAGCTTTCATTTTATTATAAAACTTTGTTATAATTGTATTTCAAATATAAGTAATGTATTCACGCTTGTTTTTTAATGCATTATTTAGTGCCTGTCTGTAAAGTTAGTGTCTGATCTATAATGTTCTTTAACGAGGCTTGCGAAGTGCTGAATAACAATAAGTTTACTTTTGTAAAT
>JAOZRY010001156.1 GCA_029939965.1 Bacteroidales bacterium
GGTAACGGCTTTGAATCCTGATTCTTCGATAAAATCATACTGTTCGGTGTTATATGCGGCCATACCCCATTTGGGTTGCGGTGAATACGCTTGCTTTACAGATGTCAACGTTCGGCCCATTTCCCGGTTGCTATCTTTCCTACTTGTCATTATAGTGCCGCAGAACATTAAAAAAATTACTCCGAAAACTACGACTAAAAATACTTTGATGAAATTTTTCATTTTATGTTCTCCTTTCATTGAGTGAAAGTTATCAGAATGCCTGAACAGAAATCAAGGCAATTTTATTGCTTGTATCATTTTTTTTGAATATTTCGGATTTGGGGGTAACATGCTCTTCTGCTGAATCTGTTATAATCAAACCTTATTTTTCGTTTTCAACCTTAGTAGCGAAAATAATGCTCTGTCTCCTTACCTTATTACCTTATTTCTGGTTCATCAGACTAAAGTGTACTTTCAGTTGACAAAAGGATAAAAATTGTAATCTTTCTTTTCCAATAAAATAACATCGAGAAAGGATTATTAACTATGTCAACAAGTTTGCTGTATCACGGTTTCGGTATCAGAGGTTATCACTACATTCGGACAATTTATCATCTTGGTTGTGTTTTTTTCAACATCGTACAGGACTCTTTTTCATTACGATGCCCACATTGCAAATCTAAAAATGTGATCAAAAGAGGAACCAAAACCCGTACATTAAGAACAGTACCGATAGGCAGCAAACCCGTATTCATCAATATCCCAGTCTGACGAGTGGAATGCCGGGATTGCAGTTCGGTTCGTCAGGTCTGACTAAATTTTGCCGATGAACGCTATTTTTATACAAAGGCCTTTGAAAGGTATGCCTTGGATTTGTTAAAGCATATGACCATTTTAGATGTTGCCCGGCATCTCGGAGTCAGTTGGGATGTTATTAAAGAGATTCAAAAACGCAATCTACAAAAACGGTATTCCAAGCCAAAGTTAAACAAGCTGAAAAAAATTGCCATTGATGAAATCTCCATTGGCAACGGCCACAAATATTTGGGAACTAACTTTATAAAAGGTACCTTATAACAATTATAATCTTGACAGTATCA
>JAOZRY010000421.1 GCA_029939965.1 Bacteroidales bacterium
GGCAAATATTATTTAACCCCGCGCTAAAGCACGGGGCTACGCAATATATAATAAATAACGACAATATAGTTTACGGTAAGTAAGGAGTTCTGATATTTCGGTGCTCTGCACCTCTTGTGATGTGTATCTTGCATTTTCTACAAATATTTCGCCACTCTGTGGCTATCGTAGGTGCAGACCTGCCCGCGCCTCTATAATCGCCTGCCATAGTTACGGAAAACAAGCAGACGGGACACCGAAATATCAATGCACGGAAAATACTGTAAAGACTTTAATAGCCTCGCATTAAAAACTGAAAAGCGAATCATATTGAATTGATATAAAGCAATATGTTGGTTTTTCAGCAGCCCCTGATTACACCGTACATTAGTGCGCGGAAAAATTGTAAAGTGCTTTTTGAAAATAATGAAAGGTGAGGTTACTTTCTACATCAACCCTTTTCGCTTCAACATGGCATCTTTTTGGGGTTCGCGGCCACGGAAATTTTTATAAAGCACCATGGGGTCTTCGGTTCCACCTTTTTCGAGAATTTGCTCACGAAAAGCTTTGGCAGTTTCCCGGTTAAAAATACCATTTTCCTTAAAAGCTTCAAAGGCATCTGCATCCAGGATTTCGGCCCACAGATAACTATAATACCCTGATGAGTAACCTCCTGCAAAAATATGAGAAAAGTATGGCGAGCGATAACGAACAACGATTTCTGGTATCATTTGGATATTTGCCATCGAAGCATTTTCGAAATCAAGAGTATTTTGTTCGGTTGTAGTATTTAAAGTATGCCAGTCCATATCTAAGTAGCAGGCCGAAAGGTATTCGAGGGTAACAAAACCCTGGTTAAACTTCGAAGCATTTTTAATTTTTTCGATGAGTTCATCAGGAATGGGCGCACCGGTTTCATAATGCTTTGCATAATTTTTCATTACCTCCGGCTCACCGGCCCAGTTTTCCATAATCTGCGATGGCAACTCAACAAAATCGCGGGGCACCGAAGTTCCCGAAAGAGATATATAATTGCAATCGGAAAGCAATCCGTGCAATGCATGACCAAATTCATGAAACATTGTAGAAACCTCATCGAAGCTCAGTAATGCCGGCTTACCACCTGTAGGTTTAGAAAAGTTCATTACCATCGAAATTACAGGAGCAACATTTTTACCATCTTCTTTATATTGTTTCCGGTAGCTTGTCATCCATGCACCACCACCTTTTGAAGCTCTCGGATAAAAATCCATATAAAGTATTCCGATATGTGTACCATCTGATTCAAGCACTTCAAAAGTCCTTACTTCCTCATGGTATTCAGGCACATCGTTCAACTCCTTAAAACCAAGACCATATAAATTATTCGCAACCTCCAGCATTCCATTCAGTACATTTTCCAACTCAAAATACGGACGAAGCTGCTCCTCATCCAAATCGTACTTTTGTATTTTTAATTTTTCGGCATAATACCACCAATCCCAGGGCTGCAAATTAAAACTACCACCCTCATCATCAATCATTTTTTGTAATTCTACAGCTTCTTTCTTAGCCATTACTCTTGCAGGTTCCAAAATTTCATCCAAAAAACTATAAACATTTTCGGGTTGTTTGGCCATATTCACCTCCAAAACATAATCGGCATGGGTTGGGTAGCCCAACAGCATTGCTCTTTCTACCCTCAATGAAGCCATTCGGGCAACAATTTTTTTATTGTCGCGGGCATTATCATTATTTCCACGATTAGTGTATGCCTCGAAAATTGCCTTGCGCAGTTCCCGGTTTTCGGCATATTGCAAAAAAGGAATCAAGCTGGGTTTATTCAAAGTAAACATCCACTTGTTTTGGTAGCCGGCTTCGGTAGCCGCATCGGAGGCACCATTAATTACCGATACAGGAAGTCCTGCAAGATCACTCTCATTTTCAATAATCAACTGATACGAATTGGTTTCGGCCAGGATATTCTCATCAAACTCAAGCCAAAGAAGTGAGAGTTCCTCATTTACTTTCCTCAGTTTTACTTTGTCGGCATGGTTGAGTGCAGCACCGTTTCGTGCAAATCTTTTATAGGTTTTATCTAACAAAGTTTGCTGCTCAATGGAAAGCTGTAAATCATCTTTTTTCTTATAAACTCCTGCAATACGATCAAACAACGCTTCATTTAACATAATATCATCCTGATGTTTTGAGATGAGAGGTGCGGCATCTTTTGCAATTTTCTGAAGTTCATCATTTGTATGTGCCGATTGCAGATTACTAAAAACATTTGTTACCTGCCTTAGCACCTTACCACTTGCATCCAACGCTTCTATTGTGTTATTAAAAGTTGCAGGTGCATTATTGGAAACGATGGCTTCGATCTCACTTTTTTGAGCATTAATACCAAATTTAATGGCCGGTAAAAAATGTGAATTCTCAATTTCGCCAAAAGGTGGCACATCAAAAGGTGTGTTATACTCACTTAAAAAAGGATTCATTTTGGTTTCTGATTTTTGAGTGTTGAAATTGCAACTGATAGTGATAAGGCAAACAATTGCTGATAGTAGTGTGATTCTTAACATTTCAAATATTTTTTGGTTTGATGAATTTGAATAAGTTGTGCAAAAATAAAAATCTTATCCCTCAGGCAACTTTTTCTTATCTTACTGCATTTAACAAAACAGATGACAGATAGAACAGTTTACAGCGAAGATATACTGGCAGTGTGGTGTAGCAAAAATGACAGGAAATCGCAAAAATATTTGTACGAAACTTATGCAAATCCGGTGTTCAGGCTTTTGTTCCGCTATTTGGGTAACGAGAGTGATGTAGATGATGTTCTAATTACCGGCTTCACTAAAGTTCTTAAAAATATTGACTCCTTTAAATTTCGTGGTAAAGGAAGTTTGATGGCATGGATTCGGAAAATAATGGTGAATGAAGCGTTGATGTTTCTTCGCTCCAAAAAAGAAATGAGCCTGATCGATAACAACGAACATTTTCAAATTGCAAATGATTCTGATCCTGTTAGTGATTTGGCAGCCGAAGATATTTACAACCTCATACTAAAATTGCCAGCAGGATACCGTACTATTTTCAATCTTTTTGTAATAGAAGGATACAACCACCGCGAAATTGCCAACATGTTGGGCATAACGGAAAGCACTAGCAAATCGCAGCTGAATAAAGCAAGGAAAAAATTGCAGGAAAAAATCATTAAAACAAAAACAGGTTATGAACTCGGATAAACTGGATAAATTATTTAAAGATCAGATCAACAGCCTCGATCGTGTTCCTGTACCTGGCAACAACTGGAATCGGGAAAAAAGCTGGGACAAAATCAGGGGCTCAAAAAACGGGCGCAGAAAAATTGCTTTGTGGTGGTACGCATCAGGAGTGGCCGCCGTAATACTATTAATGATTACACTTTGGTTTGCGGGATTAAATACTGAAAATATAAACACAGGTTTAGCTAAAGTTAATCTGAATGAAAAGATAGATATGCACCCTATTGAAAAGGAAACTGGTTCAGTAATAAAAACTAACACAGAGCAAACTATTCAAAGTGAATCATCCGAGATATTGCCTGATTCTGATGCACATCTCCCAAAAACAATTGTTAACGTAAAATCCAATCCGTTAAATTATTTGAAACCAAATTATCAAATAGTAACATTAGATTTTGTGCAAAACACACCCGAATTAATAAATTCATATATAAAAAGCAAACCACAAAAAATTAGAAGGTTTGCGGTTAACCGAACCTACAATATCAAAAAGAATAATAAGATCAATAACAAATTCTCACCAACTAATAACGAAATCAAACTACAAATTAATCTGGCTTTAAACAGCAG
>JAOZRY010000422.1 GCA_029939965.1 Bacteroidales bacterium
TTTTCCCGACTACTTTGGCTCAATATAAAAAAGGGATTTAATTTATGTTTTTGGCGTAGGCCGTAATGTTTAAAATCATCGATTATCATTAATTAGTGTTTGTCCATAATGTCCGATTTCTTCGTTACGCTCGTCTTTAAAACCAGTCATTTACAAAAGTAAACTCCTGATTTTAAAAACTTCGCAAGCCTCGAACTCGAACATTCTGAACCAAACACCGACTTTATGGACGGACACTAATTATGGATGAAATGAAATTGGAAATCAGTAAATAGATAAAAGTAGAAATGTAAGGACTTTTTGCATGATAATAATGATAGTTTTGTAAAATGACATCTCGATCCAAAGACCAACAAGCGATCCTCGAAAAATTAGGAATCGATCAACTTAACCAAATGCAGCTGGATGCCCACAAAGCCATCCTTTCCAACAATGAAATTGTGCTTTTGTCGCCCACCGGAACCGGCAAAACTCTGGCTTTTCTGTTGCCCATCATTGCTGAGCTGGATACTGCTCTGGAGCAGGTGCAGGTTTTGATTTTGGCACCCTCGCGTGAGCTGGCCATCCAAATTGAGCAGGTATGTCGTGAAATGGGAAGCGGATTTAAAGTAAATGCCGTTTATGGCGGTAGGGTAGGATCGAAGGATAAAATAGAATTGGCTCGCCCACCGGCAATTTTAATTGGAACACCGGGCAGAATTGCCGATCACCTTAGGCGCGACACCATTTCGGTACAAAACCTTAAAACCTTGGTGCTCGATGAGTTTGATAAATCTCTTGAGATTGGTTTTGAGCAAGAGATGATCGAAATTGTTGAGGCCTTGCCATTTGTTAATAAAAAGATTCTTACCTCGGCTACACAGCATATCCAAATCCCGGACTTTGTTGGAATAAAAAATGCCGAAAAATTGGATTACCTCCACGAAACCCCCGATCTGCTTAAACTCAAAACCATAATTTCTCCCTCGAAAGATAAGTTGAAAACCTTGTTGAAGTTATTGGCGTACATCGGCGATGCAAGTGGAATTATTTTTTGCAACTTCAAAGATACCATCCAGTATGTGAGCGATTATCTTTATGAAAATAACATTAACCATGCATGTTTTTATGGTGGCATGGAGCAGAAAAACCGCGAGCAAGCACTTATTAAATTTCGCAATGGCACACACCGTTTGTTGCTTGCCACCGATCTGGCTGCCCGCGGAATCGATGTTCCCGAAATGGATTTCATTATTCATTACCAGCTTCCACTGCGCAAGCATGAATTTGTGCACCGCAATGGGCGTACTGCCCGTATGCACCGCAATGGCACAGCCTACGTTTTAAAATGGAAAGATGAGGATTTGCCGGAATTTATACAGGATGCAGAAGAACAGGAAATTATGGCTTTACATGCCCCGGAAAAAAGCAAGTGGGCAACGCTGTTTGTTTCGGGGGGTAAAAAGGATAAGATTTCTAAGGGCGATATTGCCGGATTATTTTTTAAACAAGGCAATCTTGAAAAGGATGAACTGGGAAATATCGAATTAAAACAGGACTGTGCTTTTGTTGCCGTTCCACAACAAAAATCGGAAGAACTGATTGAGACCCTCAACAACACCCGCCTGAAAAAGAAAAAAGTGAGGATTCGATTACTTTAGAATAAATGAGTCAAGTTTAAAAAGTAAGATTTTCGCTCAAATCAAGGTGGAGTCCCGAAGCTTCGCATAACCATCAGGCTAAGATTTATAAAGTGCTGCTATTCTGGCAGACATACGATACCCTGCGGAGCCTGGTGTATAAAGTCCGTTCCCTTATATATTTTCTTGGTCTAAAGGATGGGGAGTACAATAGAGAATAAAGCAATAAGGTTTTGAGGTGGTGGTTGCAATTTTATTCTACTAAGATTTAATGCCGAAAAACAAGGTTTATTAAAAATCCAGACTTCGTCAATTTCGCTTAATCAAGGCGTAGTTTTTTTTTGGGCGGCTACGGGCTTTCCGTTTGTAGTTGCCTTGTGCCGGCTGGTTTTTTGTAGGTGGTGCGGGGGCTTCCTTCGTCAGCCGCCACCCACCAACAAAAATCACAGCCGCCACTTCGGCAATCTACCACTACAATCCCTGCCGCAGAGCATTACACGGCAACTAGATTGATCTATAATAAATTAAAAATTAGTCGTGTCCAACTTTGTACGGGTAGCCCAAAATGTCAAATACACCTATATTGTAATTTTTCAAATACATTTGAAATATTTAAAGATTACATGATTATTTCAAGTGTGTTTGAAAAAACGCGAATTATTATTGTTTTATCAGGTGTATTTGAAAAATACGTATTTTTGTTGAAAATTTCAAATACACTTGAATTATGAAAACGGTTTTTGATAAAATTATAAAATACAACCCCTGGTATGGATTTGATATTAATTTGGGATTGGAGCGATCTGCCTATCTCAAAAAAATTTTGAAATACACCGATAACAAACTTATTAAAGTTATTGTGGGGCAACGCCGAAGCGGAAAGAGCTATGTGCTGCGTCAAATTATCAATACACTTATTACAAAACAAAAAACAAACCCTCACAATATTTTTTATCTCAATAAAGAATACATGGCCTATGACGAAATTTTAACCTCGAAAGACCTGGAAGAGTTGTTTTTGTATTATCGCAAAAAACTAAACGTGTCGGGCAAAATTTATTTGTTTGTTGATGAAATTCAAAATATTGAAAATTGGGAAACATTTGTAAACTCATACTCACAGGATTTTACAAACGAATATGAAATTTTTATTACCGGATCAAACTCCAATTTGTTGTCAGGAGAGCTTGCATCGCTTTTGTCGGGCAGGTATGTGCAGTTTGAAGTGCTTCCGTTTAGCCTTTTCGAGTTTGGGGCTTTTAAAAACATGGAAGTTAACAAGGGTTTGTTTTTGGAGTATATCCAAACCGGCGGACTGCCCGAATTGCTCAACCTGCCCGATGAAGAAGTAAAAAAGCATTATGTGAGTGATTTGAAAAATACTATTGTACTTCGCGATATTATTCAGCGAAATCAGGTAAAGGATTTGACTTTACTTGAGGATGTATTTAAGTTTTTGAGTACAAATGTTGGAAGCCTCACATCGGTTACAAATATTGTAAACTATTTTAAGAGTAAAAAGAAGCAAACCAATTACGAAACAGTTTCGACATATTTGAATTATCTGCTCGATACTTTTGTGGTGCATCAGGTAGAAAGATACAATTTGCGTGGGAAACAAGCACTTGGGGGAAACAAAAAATACTACCTGAACGATCTTGCTTTTAAAAACTATTTGCTTGGATATTACCCCACCGATATTGGTCATCACCTGGAGAATTACGTTTTTCTTCAACTCAAAAGAATGGGATACCAGGTTTCGGTGGGGGTTTTACATAAAAAAGAGATCGACTTTGTAGCCCGAAAAAACGACAAGATTATTTATGTACAAGTTGCCTACATTTTGAATGATGAAAAAACCATTGATCGGGAGTTTGGAAATTTATTAGCAATAAAAGACAATCACGAAAAGTTTGTAATAACGCTTGATGAAATGAAATTTTCTGATTACGAAGGCATCAGGCATCTCTGGCCGTGGGAGTTGGTTTAGTTTTTTGTATTGATTTTAAAACAAATCCCGCATCTAACTTCTCCCATCTCCCTTCTAACCTCTCTCTTCCCCCATCTAACATCTCCCTTCTCCCCTCTCTCTTCTCCCATCTAACCTCTCTCTTCTACAACAAGTGCCTTATGGGTAATATTAGCCACTCAAAAAATTTTTGAATCACGGGGCGTTGTTTCCATATCT
>JAOZRY010000423.1 GCA_029939965.1 Bacteroidales bacterium
TTGAAGGGGAGGAAGGGAAAGGAATATTGAATATTGAATATCGAATACTGAATATTGAAGGAAAAAGGAATATTGAATATTGAAAGAGGAAGAGGTTTTTAAACCTTTTTTTTTGATTTTTTCTTATTATGCACTAAGCATTGGCAAAAGTTGTTGAGCCAATAATTTCACTTCAATATTTTCGCCTTTGGTATGAATACCAGCCTGCAAATAGTAATGCTCCCGTATTTTCATATCCTCTAATATTCTGCTGTTCAAAGCATCATCATCGAGGTTTGATGTGCGGGGGCGAGGTCTTTTGGCATTTTTCAAACGATCGAACAAAGATTTGTGATGCATTTTAATATACACTGAAATTCCGTGGTCGTTTATCAAACGCATGTTATCAAAAAAACCGGGTGTTCCTCCACCGGTTGAAATTACATGATTTGTAAGTTTTAACGTCTCTTTTAAGAGTGTTGATTCAATTTTACGGAATGTAGTTTCGTCGTATTTTTGAAAAAAATCAATGACACTAATTTTATATGTTTCCTCAAAAAAATCATCGAGGTCGAGATGTTCGAAGTTTAACATTCGCGCAAGCCTCCGCCCCACTGTTGACTTTCCACTTCCCATGTACCCCACAAGATAAACATTCATTTGCGTTACTTTAAACTACAAAATTACAGAAATTCGTCACACTTCAAACTTCGTCAGTTTCTACTTAATCTGCGTTGTAGCTTAATCAAGGCGCAGTTTTATTTTTATACCACAGTTTATTACTTGTAAATGCGATTGTACTGAGCGTGCCGAAGTAAGGATATAAAAATAAGCGAAACTGACGAAGTCTGCACTTAGGAATTCCAGATTATTGTGAGCAAAAAAAAAGCCTTCAAAAAATGAAGGCTTTTTCTGTGATCCCGCTGAGGCTCGAACTCAGGGCCCACGGCTTAAAAGGCCGTTGCTCTACCAACTGAGCTACGGAATCTCCCGTTTTTTAATTTGGGGTTGCAAAATTACAATCAAATTTTAAAATACCAAATTTGTTTTTCAATTTTTTTCATAAAAATCAGATGAATTGAATGTAATGTAAAATTTTGTTTGAAAACTCCATGTAATTTACGTAACAATGGAGATAACAGAATGGAGAAACAAGAAAAACCCAGGAGAGTTAGGGTATTAAAAATGGTGGCTAAACCAGCATGAGAAAATTAGCGTGAAACAATTACAAATGGAAAGCTTGTTTTAACCACCCGAAATACGATCTACAAAACCCGGAACTAAATTATTAGAAACTCTAAAAAACATCAATCGAACCCAATCCTTCACGAATTATATCAATTTCGCCACGGGTACAATCCAAAACCGTTGAAGCCAGATTCCCTCCAAAACCTCCATCAATTACAATATCAACCAAATTCTTGTACTTTTCGTAAATCAACTCAGGATCTGTGGTGTATTCGATCAAATCATCATCATCATGAATAGATGTTGACATTACAGGATGCCCGAGACTCCTGACAATCTCCACAGGAATATTATTATTAGGAATCCTGATACCAACTGTTTTCTTTTTATTCTGTATGTATTTGGGAACAATACTGTTTGCGTTTAAAATAAAAGTGTATGGACCGGGTAACAATCTTTTCATCAACTTAAATAAATCATTATTAATGGGTTTTGTATAATCGGACAATTCACTCAAATCGGCACATAAAAAAGAAAAGTTGGCCTTTTCGGGTTTAATCCCTTTAATACGTGCTATGCGCTCAATAGCTTTTGATTTAAAAATATCACAAGTCAATCCGTAAACCGTATCGGTTGGCGAGATCACCACTCCACCATCTCTTAAACATTCCGTAACAATAGTAATTTGCCTTTGGCCGGGATTTTCAGGATGTATTCGAAGAAGCATAAAGTTAATATTAAAATAATTTGCTTGTAAAAATTGAAAAACGAACAGAAACTACTGGGCATGAAAAAAGGGTAAGCTACCTGTGTCGCACCGCTACGACCGCCTACCCTTGCTGCCTTCCGACCCTGGGGGAGTTCAGCGGGAGCTGGTCGCACAGGACTTACCCGGCGGCAAAAGTAATATTTCTTATTCTACTGACAATTTTTTTGTTATTTTTTCTAAAATTATTTAATTTCTTCAGTAAGATTAAAAGATTTTGTGACATTTTAATTTTTCATTATTACTTTTGCCGATACTAACCAAAACATTACTTACATGAACGAAAGCCGACCTTCAAATGCAAACTTTGCGCTGACCAATGGAATTTATATGGGTATTGCACTGATATTTTTTTCCCTTGTATTGTACCTTACCGGCGTTCCCCGAGATAACTACATACAATACCTTAGCTATGTAATTATGATTGTTCTCACAATTGTGTTTGTAAAACAATGGAGAGTGAAACACAATGATGGCTATCTTACATACCGACAAGCATTTTCCCATGGATTTCTGATCATCTTATTTGCAACAATTTTATCCGCATTATACACTTATGTTTTCTTCGCATTTATTGCTCCAGAGGAATTACAGGTTATCCTGCAGGAAGCCGAGGATAAGATGTATGATCAAAACATGCCAGACGAGCAAATAGCAATAGCTATGAAATGGACTGCCATGATGACGAAACCCTGGGTAATGTCTATCTGGGTAATTATTGGTGGAACTATCGGTGGTTTATTAATTTCTGCAGTTCTTGCCATATTTCTTAAAAAGGAATCTACGGAGTTTGAATAGAAAATTATGGATTTATCCCTTGTAATCCCAGTATATAACGAAGAAGAATCCCTGCCTGAGCTCGAAGCATGGATTAGAAAAGTAGTTGAAAAAGAAGGTCTTTCATACGAAATCCTTTTAATTGATGATGGAAGTACTGATGGATCATGGCATGAGATTGAGAGATTGAGCAAAAAACAGCAAACCGTTAAAGGTTTAAAATTCAGAAGGAATTATGGTAAATCTGCTGCCCTGCAAAAGGGTTTTACTTTTGCACAGGGCAATGTAGTAATTACCATGGACTCCGACCTACAGGATAGTCCCGATGAAATACCTGAGCTTTACAGGTTGATCAAAAAAGATGGGTATGATCTGGTTTCGGGTTGGAAAAAGAAAAGATTTGACCCCATAGGTAAACGCTGGCCATCAAAATTATTTAACAAAACCACAAGTTATATTTCCAAAATACATCTTCACGATTTTAATTGTGGTTTAAAAGCATACCGCAAAGATGTAATCAAGTCGATTGAAATTTATGGTGAGATGCATAGGTACATTCCGGTAATTGCAAAATGGGCTGGTTTTACTAAAATCACCGAAAAAATTGTTCAGCACAGAGCAAGGAAATATGGAAAATCAAAATTTGGTACAGGAAGACTCATCAAGGGGTTTCTTGATTTGATTACCCTTTCGTTTGTATCAAAATTTGGGAAACGCCCGATGCACTTTTTTGGAGTGCTGGGAACATTGCTTTTTGTGGCTGGTTTTATTATTGCATCGTACCTGACAATTGCTAAAATAATTTGGCAGGAATACCACATGACCGAAAGACCCCTGTTTTATTTTGGACTACTCGCCATGATAATGGGTACACAGGTATTTGTTGCAGGGTTTTTAGCTGAAATGATCTCAAGAAATGCCTCTGGCCGCAACGATTATTTGATTGAAAAAACCATTGGTTTAATACAGGATTAATAATATATTTGAACCCTGACAAGGGGAATATGATTTTGGATTGCATCTATTGCTCTATATATCAAATATAAATATTGACCTTAGAAATGCATTGGTGGACAGTGGGATACGGACAATAGGTT
>JAOZRY010000035.1:0-6815 GCA_029939965.1 Bacteroidales bacterium
AGCCGGCACAAGGCAACTACAAACGGAAAGCCTGTAGCCGCCCAAAATCAGAACATCTACTTTAAAAAATTAATTTTTCAAATTGCGATTATTTTCCTGAATCAGATCATAATCGTGGAAACAATAATATTCGATCCCCATTTTGGCAAGAAATTCAAAAGCGGCATCCATTTTAATTTTTGCCCTTTCAATGGGATCCTTTATATCATCCCATGGAAACAGCCGTGTTGCTTTTCAAAAAAAATCGCTTTGCCCTTTGTATTTCATAATGGTATGTTTATGTTTTATGTTTGTTTATTAAAGTAAATAATTTTGATGATGTAGCTAAAGATACCCTCGATGAATGGATTTATTTTTTGAAAAACAGTGAGATAAAAAAAGAGTTTAGTGCCAAAGGATTGCAGGAAGCAAAAGAAAAAATGAACGTTGACAATCTTGAAGGTGGAGATAAATATGACTACGAGGCTTTTATAAAAGAACAACGAATAAAAAATCACACCCGTGAATTATCCCTACTCTTTAATCTACTCCCTCAATTTCTAATTCTGCCGAATCCAAAACTTTCTTCCAATTATAATAGATTTCTTCCAATGTGTCCGATTTTTTAGATTTGATGCATTGCTCAAAAGACATATTAGCTTTTCCTACCCGAATAACTTTGTGATTTACACCCATCCCCTGCATTATTTCAAGCCCATATATCAACGAAAACACAATACCTTCCTGCACAGCCCTATCAATATGTTTTTTGGAATGTCTGTTCAAATCGAGACCATGTATAGAAGCACCCGGGTTCTTGTTTTGTAAAATACGCTCTGCACCATTTCCAAAGGGAAAAACCAAACCGGTTATTAACACCATAAATATCTCCCGAAGTTCCGGCAGTAGCAGCCACTTCTCCCGGATTTACCACATTCAACGAAAAAGCATTGTTGGGTTGATCACCGGCTCTGCAAGCAATCACGGCATTTTATCTACTCCCAGCTTCTGAGCCATTGCAGGTTTTACTTTGCCTTGTATCGAAAATGCTGGAACCAAATCTGGTAAAAGTGAAGCATCAAAACCAAAATAGTTAAGCAACTTTTCCGAAACTGAGTCTGATTGATAATCCCAGAATATTCCCTCGGACAATCCTGATTTTGTGGTGCAAATTTCGCCGGTTAACCGATAAGCCACATAATCGCCCGGTAACATTATTTTATAAATCTTTTTGTAAATTTCGGGTTCAAATTGTTTCCCAATTCAACTTTAACAATTTTGTTATTATTTGCTACCTCCACGGCCAACATCATTTTACCATCATCCCACACTCGGGCACTTTGAGAAATTTGTTTTGTTGTATGCTTGATTTGAATATTACTCAAATGCAAACCGTATAAAAAACGGTTCTGTTGTTCTGAAAATAATGATTAAAGGAGGCAATGTGATAATGCGATAAGGAAACAATGTGATAATGCGATAAGGAGACAATGCGACAAGAAAAGAAAGTGGAAAGGATAAATTCATTGAAACATTAAATCATTCTATCATTAAAATCCGGCAACTATGCCAAAACTCCAAAATGGTTCGCCATTACGGTAAGGTGAGTTTTCGTTGTTTATAACATCAAACAATATTTGCACATAGGCGTAAGTGCTGCCACCCATCTTTTGCGAAACGCCACCTCCCAGAAAAAGGAATGGAACCCAATCACGTGTTTCAACAATATCGCCGGCACTATTATATGACTGCCATCCATAATTTATCGTTGCATATTCGGCATGAACGTACGCTTGTGGTATCACCCTGTATCGCGAAAATACCCTTAAACCGTAGTTACTTGTTTCAAACTCGCCACCGTAGTAGCTGTTATATTTCAGGTACTCGTATCCAGGCTGTAGGCCAACCGAAAGTTTCGGAGCCACCTTGTACCCAACCAAAGGCCAAATACCAATGGAAGTGTACGAACCAATAGTAAACATAAAGGTTCCGCCAAAATACATCTTATTAATAACGCTCGATTTTTTTGGCTGTTTATCTCCTGAATAGGGGTTTACTCGGATAGTATCGTTTTGTTGTGCAAATGCCAAAGTACCTGTAAAAAATATTAATACCAATAAGTTTGTAATGTTTTTCATGTGTATGATTTTTTTTAATGTAAAATCAAAAGTACTCAGAAACAAGATTGTGATTGAATTAGCAAAATGCTATCGGCATATTTTATTTTATTTTAACAGAAATTACATAAACTCTCAAAATACCCGGATTATAGCAATTTTTCACTTTTAGTTACTGGCAAACTGGTGATATCTGAAACAATCGGTTGTATGATCGTTCACCATACCGGCTGCCTGCATGTATGCATAAATGATGGTGGATCCCACAAACGTAAAACCACGCTTTTTGAGGTCTTTGCTAATAATATCGGAAACCTCTGTTTTTGCCGGAATTTCAGACATACAAAGCTATTTTTTCAAAATCAAAATCATCAAAAGCTACCCTGAAATTTTCTCGTTTACGAAGGATGGTCAACCAGCTTAAACCTGCCTGAAATGCATCCAACAACATAAATTCAAAATGTTTTCGGTCATCGTGAACCGGAACACCCCATTCGTGATCGTGATAATTAAAAAAATCGGGATTGGAAGAAGCCCATTGGCAACGTTTCATTGAATATGTATTTATAAAAGTTCGTGATACTAAATTGAAAAATGGCAAAATCGCAATGGATATGGTAACAAAACTCTTTCGAAAGGAATCGCAAAATTGTTGTCAGACGAACTTTCCATCCTGCTCATAAGCACACGAGTTATTCCGATTTTACCGATATTATTAGCTCTTAATTTGGAAAACTAACCAACATGTTGTTTAAATATTTTATTGTCAATTTCCCGCTTTGCGGTTTCAATAATAAATTATAAATCATAAATTGAATTAGTTCCTTTTCCGGCCACACCGATCAGCCTAAAACTCCGTTCCTTCAAATATTTTTACTCCTTCGATGGATTGAACCGAACCATGCATAGAAAAAGCACTACCCGAAAACATACCATTAACATCTATCATTGCTTTCTCTGATCCGGTTAGCGACAACGAAATTATTGCTGTGCCAATTACCCCGGTAAGGGTAAATGTAATGAACAATTTATTTTTCTTTTCTTTCTCCTTCACCTTGAGATTTAAAGCTTTTCCTTTGAGTGTAAACCCTCCAAGGTTGTTTAAACCAGAACTATTTACAAAGTCGGAGCCAACCTGAAGTACTACTTCCTCACCATCCATTTTCAGAAAATTAATAGTTGATTGAACCGGAGTTATCATACCACCATCGCTTAAACGGATTGTTTCGGCAGGAACAACAAATTTTTTATCTATCACTAATTGCCGGGCCTGTTTGTATCGTTGCAATTGTTCTGTTTCTTCTCTTTCTTTTCGCTCCTGTTTTGTTTCCCCCCGATTTTGTTGCCCCATCATTGAGAGTGGCAATACCATTAGGATTATAATGGTGGCAAAAATTGATATAGTGATATTAAATTTCATTTGTGTTTTCATTATGGAGGTTGTTTAGATTATAAAAAAAATCATGTAGTATTTTCAATTTACATACAAAAAGAACATCATAGAATGTATTTATCATTGAAACGAAATACATCAAAAGATAATGAAATAGAAAAACAAAGATTCACCAAAAATGTTTAAAATATACAGCAATATTGCATCATGCACATATTCAGAGGCTTGGCTATTTGTTTGCATGTTGGCAATATCATTTTATCACGAAGGCAATAATATTATTGATTGAAAAATTTATTATTGTAAGAACTTGATATTTCTTTAATTTCTATGCATAGGATTTCTAGAAAAACCGCAAAACACTTTCCGTTATTTTACTTCCACTATCAATGGTTTCTACTTCCCAATAATTTTTTGGTACATTAAACATACATTTAATTATTCCTTTTACATATTTAACCTCTTGCAAGGTCGGATTAAAACGAGCTATTGCTTTTGAAATGCTTTTTTCTCTTTTCTTCGGCTTTCCTTTTGAAATATGGGGAATTGATGTAATATACAGATTTTCTGTATGATTAAGAAATACTTCTAACATATCTCTTTGGGGCAGTTTATTACATCTATTCCATGGACTAAGTTTAGCAATCGTATTTTCATCAACTAACTCATCCCAAATTGCTTTATCATAACCTGTATTAGAACCATGATGAGCTATTTTAAAAACCTGAGATTTTGAATCAATTGTTTGACAATTTTTAATAATACATTTCCAACCCTTCCTTTCATCATCACAAACTTCTAAGTCAGAGCCTAAAAGAATTCGTTGCTCATTTATTTTAACTAAAATTACAACACTTTTATCATTTGGTTTGTGATATATTATCTTCTTATTTGATTTCCCATACTCTGTAATCAGTGTAGAAATTTCATTATTAAACTCATCCAAGATATAATCAGATGGTGATAATGAAATTATCTCATATTTGATTCCATTATTGTTATTTGACAATAATACTTTGTCTTCAACAGCTTGTTTGACAGTTGCTTTCCTTGAAGCAATTATTTCCAGACATTTATCCAATTCTTTTGTTGAACATACTGTAGCTTCATTTTTTATTTTGTTATAATCCAAACCAACAAACATTAGGAATTTTGACCGATCATTCGCTATTGCAATTGAAAAAATAGAATTCTTACATTTATCAAGTAGTTGTGATATCCCTTGTATATGATCATCATGCCAATGAGAGCATATAATCATTTTAACATCTTTTGCAATATCTACTCCTCTGGATTCAAGATACTCAAGAGGTAAAGAAACTTTAGTTAGTGGATTAATACAAGAGTCAACAACTATCCAATCATTATAGCCTAAATGCAAAACAATACTTTCACCATAACCACCACCTGTACCAATCAATATGGTTTCAATTATTCTATCTTTAGCCAAAACAACTTTTATTCCCAATTAATACTATTATTGAAGTGTTCCGATTTTTCAGCAATTTCATTGATATCTTCTTCTGTAAAACCTACGCTCCTTTTAAAACGCAAAAGTGAACGTTTTTCTATTTGACCATTATCAGAAGCAAAACCAACACTCCAATAAAAAATTGCTCCATTTGATAATAATTCTCTATCACTTGGAGAAACCTCAGAAGTTTCAAAGGATGCAATCTCATAAGTACCATCATTTGTTTTATCTTCTAATTTTGCAATAAAATGATCTTTATCAATTGATTCGACAATACCAATCCAGTGCTGGGTTAATCCAAAATAACTTTTTTTACTTAAACCTATAATATCCCGATATTTTGGCACTTCTTGATAATCATCTTCAAATTGACATTCAATTCCAGTTTTGCTTTCATCTAGTATTCTTTTTCTTTTATCAATCTTAGAATTTAAAGCATTAAGGATTATCTGGTCTGCATCAAAACTACCATCAATATTGAAATCACGATTATCCAACAAAGAATTATTTTTAATATTTGTATCAAAATTTATCATTTTAGATTGCTTTAAGTAATATATTTTCAACTGTCTCTTTGGCTCTTATTATAGAAATATTCCAATTTTCTTCTAGTCTTTTTACAATCTCCATATTTACACCATTCTGACCATGTTCTAAGTCATAATGATCATTTATGTTAATTGAAACTCCATAATCCATTTTAGGATATGCTGGAGTAATTCTAATTCTATACTGGCCGCTAAGACAATCTTTTCTTTCTTTCTCAAGTATTTCAAGCTGCAATAATCTAGGGTCTTTCAATGAACCTTCCCAATTACTTAGAGGACATAATTTATTTCCAAATTCATAATACACTTCCGAATTTGGAAGTTTTAAGTCAAAAATATGATTAATGCCAAGTGATTTAATTGGCGTTTCTTTTAATATTTTAAAAACACTTGCGCTTAAGTCTTTCATAGGGTCAAAATAGGGTGATTTTGTTGTCGTAAATTCACACCTTTGTTTACTAATTTCAATACTAACCCAATCTAGTTCGTATTTTACAATTTCATTATGTATTACCCCTATTTTTGCATTGCTTGCCTCTTCTTCTCGAATCAATCCTTTATGGAACAACCAAAAAGGTTGTAGAATCACAGGATTAAAATCTCCAAGAAAAACAATACTCAATGATTCTTTTTGTAAATATTTTTCAATTGACATTTTACTTCTTTTTTGGTAAATGTAAAAAAAATGACTTCATTTTTAATTTACTTAAATGAACTGATTATCAATCACCCACCCAATTTATGCAAACAGTTGTGTATAGATTACCTTTATTGCTCTTTTACTTTTTCAAAAAAATACCTTCATTTACAAAAATAGGTATGTAAAAAGTAACTGTTGGTTAACTGCAATTATCATTAATCAAATCTAATTGGTTCATAAAAACCAGATGATATTTTTTAGCATGTTATTTATTATGTATTATTTTGTACTTTTTTTGCTCCTAGAGATTAATACAATGCCGCCGATAATAAATCCGATTTTAAATATGTATCTTAAAATTACAATTGATGTTCGAGCATCTTGATTATTTCACTGTTTTCAAAGTCATATAACGGCATCCTCAATGTTTCTATTACTTCACAGTCATAGATTTTTGTTTGCATAAAATGATTTTATTGAGTTAGAATAATTACTTTGAATATTAAGTTTTCCATTGAATTTTTATAAACTTATCATTATGTATTAGTCTCTAAACAAAACTCAAAAATAGCTAAAACAGAAGAACCATCAAGAACAAATGTACCAAATAGCCCAAGGAATGATCATTTTTTTATTTTATGCATAATTTGTAATAACCACTTTT
>JAOZRY010000035.1:6915-14129 GCA_029939965.1 Bacteroidales bacterium
CACTTTTATTCCTTTCTTTCTTACAGGTGATTATTCCAAAAACTTAAATCACTCAAATAATCCTTTCATTCTGTACATTTATTTAATAAAAAATAACGTCATTTCCCAATCGACCCCATTTTATCAGATGATCGTTTATTGATGAGTGACACAGAAATGGAAATCAGCAACATCATCACAGTAATAAATGCACTTATCCTACCAATATAATCGCCAAATATTACATAAAATGTGAGTTTATCGTTTGCCTGTAGTTTTCTTTTTAGAACTGCCGGAACCGAATATTCTGTCTCTTCAAGCACATCTCCCCGCTGATCGATAAAGGAAGAAATACCGGTATTTGCTGAACGCGCTAATGCACGCCGGGTTTCGACAGCTCTTAATCGTGCAAAAGAAAAATGTTGGCGGTGTCCGGCGGTATTTCCCCACCATGCATCATTGGTAATAATAAACAACAAATTGGCTCCATTGCGAACAAACCCTGCTACAAAATCGCCATAAATTGATTCGTAACAAATAATGGCAGGAACCCTGAACTCTTTGTTGGCAGTGGTAAAAACATCACGATTTTCGGAATAACCCAGACTGCCTATGGTACCTCCCAAATCAAAAGCAAAATGCTGTAAAGGTTTGAGCAACCGCTGAAACGGCATTTTTTCGGGCCCGGGCACCAATTTGGATTTATGATAAATCCCTACCTCCTGATCTTTATTAAAAAAAAGTGCTGTATTAAAAGCTTCATAATATTTATCCACATCCCCAAACTTTCTGGCAGTACTTGTAAGAGGTTCACCCTGCCTGAATAGCCTATAAGTAGATGCCCCTATAATAAAATTTACCTTTGGGTGCTTATCAATAAATTTCCGGATTTGTTTTACAGATAATGAACTTTCGATAGATGCGTGCCAAACATCTTCCTGAATAGCAGATTCGGGAGAAACAATAAAAGTAGTCTCCGGGCCTACCAATGAATCGGCAAGCTTCAGGTTTTTCTTGATTATCGTACTGGGTGGCAAAACATATTGTTCAGTCCAGGGATCAACATTGGGTTGGGTTATAAGAATTTCGACAGCCTCTCCTTTTTCGTTGTAATTGGAATAGAGAACAATAGAAATAACCATTGGAACAACAAAAACAATTACTGTTTTCAGGAAGCTTACAAAAATTGCTGGTCTTCCTGATTTTTCGATTAGCTTTTTCAAAAATTGAAAAATAAGAATATTCATCAAAAGAATCCAGAAAGAACCGCCAAAAACCCCGGTATATTCATACCATTGCACCCATTTGGTGTACATAGCAAAGCCGTTCCCCAAATTGAGCCACGGCCACGACAAGTCCCAGTCTAAATGCAGATATTCAAAACTGATCCAATAAAAAATGAGTAGGTAAATGGCATCGGATCGTTTGAAGAAAGCTCGCCTGCTTAGGTGAAAAACCATGAAAACAATGGCCATAAAAAGCGAGTTGAGCAAAACTGCCATTATTGCCCCAAAAATGGTAGAATTCCATATCCACCATGTCGTAAGCAAATTCCAGGTAAAAAAGGCCAGGTATGAGAATTGAAAAATACTGTATTTGTGATATTGTTGCCTGTTTGCATCCAGATAATCCAAAACAAAGAGCAATGGAACAAAACCGAAAAACAACAAAAAAGGAAATCCATACATAGGCCAACTCAAACTGAGTATTACACCTGACAAAAGGGAAAGCAGATATAATTGCTTTTTATTTTTCATGATTAGCATGAATTATTATTAATGGTTCGCAAAGCACTGTGATTAAAAAAACTCAATAAAGGAAATTATTGTAAGGATAACGGGTTTTATGAATCTTTTTCACTTTGTTGTAAATCATATTTCTAAACTCATCCCAATTACTTTTTTCCTTAGCAGAAATAAAAATGGCGGGATCATTATTTTTAGCGATCCATGATTTTTTTAATTCATCCAACGAAACATTTTGTTGTGTGGATTCGGTTAAATCATCTTCATCTTTTTCTATCCAGGTGTATGCATCCACTTTATTAAAAATCATCATTACAGGCTTGTCAGCACTGTCTATTTCGTTTAATGTTTCGTTAACTATATGAATTTGTTCTTCAAAATCGGGATGTGAAATATCCACGATATGCAGAAGTAGGTCAGCTTCTCTAACTTCATCCAGGGTAGATTTAAATGATTTAACCAGCCCGTGTGGTAGTTTGCGAATAAACCCAACGGTATCGGAAAGCAGAAACGGCAAGTTTTCGACCACTACTTTCCTAACGGTTGTATCGAGGGTAGCAAAAAGTTTGTTTTCGGCAAATACTTCTGTTTTCGCCAATTGGTTCATGATGGTCGATTTCCCAACATTGGTATATCCAACAAGAGCAACCCTAATCATGCTGCCTCTTCCTTTGCGCTGCACGGTCATTTGTTTATCAATTTGAACCATTTTTTTCTTGAGCAGTGCAATTTTATCGCGTATTATCCTACGGTCGGTTTCAATCTCTGTTTCACCCGGCCCCCTCATACCAATACCTCCACGTTGCCGTTCGAGGTGTGTCCACATACGTGTGAGTCGTGGTAGCAGATACTCATATTGGGCAAGTTCAACCTGTGCTTTAGCGTGAGCTGTGCGTGCTCTTTTTGCAAAAATATCCAGTATCAGACCCGTTCGGTCGAGGATACGCTTTTCTAAAACCTTCTCGATATTTTTGATCTGCGAACCATTTAGTTCGTCATCAAAAACAATAATATCCACGTTTTCTGCTTTCACATATCTTTTTACTTCATCAAGTTTACCTGATCCAATAAAAGTTTTTGGATCAGGATGATCAAGTTTTTGCTTAAAACGTTCAACGGGCATCCCACCGGCAGTTTCCACCAAAAATGCAAGTTCATCCAAATATTCATCTATTCCGGATTCACCTTCTTTGCGTGTGTCGATGCCAACCAATACTACTTTTTCTTTTTGGATGGCTGTTTCAATATTCTGAGGCATACTCCTTTATTTTAATCTCTTATCATAATTAAACTACTATATTCGATTTTACCCATAAAGTAGATTATTTTGAATAGCTCCGATTTTATCCCGGAGAATATCATTTTTGATCTTTTCTCTCCCGCTAATTCAATTTTTGAAGCGGTAAAATAAATATAACTTTGTTGGGAAAATCATGAATTTCTATGATGCTGTTATTGGTAATTCCATTCTCCTTTGCGTATTCATTTAATAATGGATACGCCTTATAAATTCCAGCATACAAAGAAAAATAATTTCTGTAGGGTATCTCTACAACAGCAGCTTTTTGACGCTCAAAAGCAAAAATATTATACTCCTCTGAGAATCGTGTTAATTTAGTTATCTGATTATTTTCCACAATACGCCCCACTTTACTTCTCATTTCGCTAATCTCTACAAATTGCGGATCATCATAATAGATACCGAAATTCTTGAAATTCTCAATCCCATCTTCCCAAAGCATATCATAAAGATTTTCCTGAATCTCCTTTGTTGCGCTATATTCACCAATATGATCTTCATAAACACCCACAAAAGAATTCACTTCTCTTACTTCAAGTATTGCATTATAATAAAAACCTGAATACCATCCAAAAAGCAGGAATATGCAAAATCCTAAAATAATAAATATCAGTAGGTTTCTGATTGCTTTCATGTGTCCCGATTATTAATAATCAAGCTAGTAAAAATAAAATCCGTTAGAAACAGAGAGCTATACAAGCTATTAAAACTTTCTGAAACCAATAATATCTCTAATTTCACGCATTGTTTTCGCCCCACTTTCGTGGGCTTTCTCAGCTCCCATTTTTGCCACTTTACCCAAATATGCCTCGTTTGCAGCGATTTCAAGAATTTTTTCACGCAATGGTGCAGTAAAGTTTATCACATCTTCGGCAAGTTGTTTTTTTAAATCACCATACCTGATTTTGCAGGTACTATATTGTTCTTCAAAAAAGTTGACCGTATCCTGACTCGAAACAGCTTTCAACAGACTGAACAGATTCTCAACTGGTTCGGCTTTCGGTGAATTAGGTTCGGTAGGCCCTGCATCAGTAACGGCACGCATTACTTTTTTCCTGATGGATTTGGGGTCTTCGGCCAAAAAGATTGCATTACCCTCACCTTCTGATTTTCCCATTTTTCCACTTCCATCCAATCCGGGTATCTTTATAAGATTATCACCAAAATTGAATGCTGTTGGCTCCGGGAAAAAATCCAGCTCATACATTCGGTTAAACCGCCGGGCAAAGGTACGTGTCATTTCTAAGTGTTGCTCCTGATCTTTTCCAACGGGCACTTTATTAGCCTTATGAATTAAGATATCGGCTGCCATTAGTGAGGGATAGGTAAGCAAACCGGCATTCACATTATTGGGCTGTTTACGTGCTTTTTCCTTAAACGTTGTTACACGCTCAAGTTCTCCAAGATAGGCATTCATATTGAGCAACAAATAAAGCTCTGCTGTTTCGGGGAGATCACTTTGTATGTAAAGGGTTGTTTTTTCAGGATCAATACCGGTAGCAAGATACTCCACCAACACTTGTTTTACATTTCCATGAAGGTCTTGCGGAGTTGGATGGGTAGTGAGGGAATGATAATCGGCAATGAAAAAGAAGCAGTTGTTCTTTTCCTGCATTTTAATAAAATTCCTGATTGCACCAAAATAATTCCCAATATGTAAATTCCCGGTTGGTCTGATTCCACTAACTACTGTTTCCATATATAAAATTTGGTTTTTCAAATTATTGATAAATAAAATACTTGCGTTTAAAATAGCTGCAAAAGGAAGGTAAAAGTAAAATTTTTATTAGAGCTATGAGCGACACATTGTGTCAGGAAACCTACATTTTCAACTCATCGTTGTTCTTGTTAAAGAAATGGTATTCGAGAAAATGATGGGATGACATTGGTTTAATTTTGATAGTGCATTTGTAACGCCACATCCACCTCCAACGTAAGGACCACAAACCAGATGTAAGAAAAGCAAATAAAAACTGATGAACAGTAACGGTTAGCTTTTTCTCGTTTTGCTCATGCACAAGATATTTCAGATTATTTTCAATCTCGTCGACAATCAAAATGGCGGCTTTATTTTCGCCTGTACCATTACAAATGGGGCATTTTTCGAGTATTTCAATTTTCATGGTTGGCCGAACACGCTGACGGGTAATTTGCACTAACCCAAATTTACTGGGGGGTAATATTACATGCTTGGCTTTGTCTTTATCCATTTCATCCTTCAACTTTTGATATAGTTGCCGGCGATGACGTGGTTCGGTCATATCAATAAAATCCACCACAATAATTCCACCGATATCTCTAAGGCGCATCTGTCGGGCAATTTCTGTGGCTGCCTCAAGATTAACCTCCAGAGAGTTGGTTTCCTGATTTTTATCACGGTTAACCCTATGACCAGAATTTACATCAATAACATGAAGTGCTTCGGTGTGCTCAATAATCAGATATACACCACTTTTAATGGTAACAATCTTCCCAAATGAATTCTTGATTTGCTTATCGACACCAAAATGTTCAAAAATCGGATTTGAGCCGTTGTAGGTTTTTACAATGCCCGCCTTTTCGGGGGCAATATGTTTTATGAAACTCCGAACCTCCTCGGCCAAAGTAGCATCATCAACATGAATATTATTGAACGACTCGTTAAGGTGATCACGTAACATGGCCGATGTACGATCAAGTTCGCTCGCAATTTTTATGGGAGCATCGGCTTGGTGTAATCTTTTTGAAATTGAATCCCACTTCTCTATCAATTCTTTAAGGTCGGAATCCAAATCAGCAACCATTTTATCTTCGGCAGCAGTACGAATAATTACGCCAAAATTATTTGGTTTAATACTCTTAATGAGACGCTTAAGCCGTTTACGCTCTTCGAGGCTTCGGATTTTTTGGGAAACTGAAATGCGATCGGCCAACGGAACAAGCACCAGATAACGTCCTGCAAAGGATATTTCAGACGAAATTCTGGGACCTTTAGTCGAAATGGGTTCTTTGGCAATCTGAACCAGAATGGGTTGATTTACTGAAAGGACATCAGAAATTTTTCCGGTTTTTTCGATATCCTGCTCTAATCTGAATTCACTAAGCGGAATATTACTAATTTTTCCGGCATTGGCAAGCTTCGAAAATTTAATCAACGACTTAACCTGGGGACCCAAGTCAAGGTAATGTAAAAAGGCGTCTTTTTCGTATCCAACATTAACAAATGCGGCATTAAGACCGGGCATGAGCTTTCGAACCTTCCCAAGGTAAACATCACCTACTGAATACTTTTTGTTGGATTTCTCTTTCGTTAGTTCTACCAGATATTTATCTTCCAGCAGTGCAATATCTACTCCAGAGGAATTTGAATTAATGACTAAATCCCTGTCCACATTCTGAATTATTTATAATATCATTTACTTATTGATACCTTTACTACAGTTAGTTACACTATAAAAAAAATATTACATAAAGCCATCCTCTGTAAACGACCTTATGTAATAATTTTTTGTAATGGATGAAAATTACTTCTTCTTATGTCTATTCTTCCGCAAACGCTTTTTACGCTTGTGGGTAGCCATCTTATGTCTTTTTCTTTTCTTTCCGCTTGGCATTTCTTCTTCCTTTCTATTTTACTATTACGTTATCCTTTACTTCATTAACAAATGTTTTGGCTGGTTTAAAAGCCGGAATGTTGTGAGCTGGAATGATAATAGTCGTATTTTTTGAAATATTTCTTCCAGTTTTCTCAGCTCTTTTTTTAATAGTAAAGCTACCAAAGCCTCTTAAATAAACGTTTTCACCATTGGTCATCGAGTTTTTAATGGTGTCCATAAAAGCCTCAACAGTCGTTTGTACGGTTGTTTTCTCGATACCTGTTTTATTGGCAATCTCTGCTACAATTTCTGCTTTTGTCATAATACTATTTAAAGATTTGATTATTAGATTTGTAAATAGGGCTGCAAATATATAATTTTTTTTAACTGAGCAAGAAACTGATTTTTTTTTACAAAAAAATAAATGAGAACACAAACCCGGGTGAACCAGGGAATACATTATTACCTGAAATTTATCGAACGGTTTCCTACAGTTGATGATTTGGCCAATGCAAAAGAAGATGAAATCCTCAAACTGTGGCAAGGATTGGGGTATTACTCCCGTTCCCGAAACCTACATCATGCTGCAAAAACCGTTGTAAACAAATATAATAG
>JAOZRY010001157.1 GCA_029939965.1 Bacteroidales bacterium
TCTCGTCAGTCATAACTTCTTTCTATTTTTTAAGGAGAAAAAATGAGAATTTAATTTTTTTTCGAGACAAAAGCAACAAAAAATTGTATGGATCTTCAAAGTACTTGCCGGAGTACTATTCTTAATTGTTTAATAATTGGAATAAGGAGATTTTAATGTTAACATTTGTTTATGATACCCTCGATTTTACCCGCAAGGCATTTCCCCGAAAAACCCCTTGGCTTTTTTTCTGTATGGTAGTGATTGGATTTATTGGTGCAACCGAGATGGTTGGTGTCACATCCATCTGTCGTTTTTGGGGTGGTGGAGAACCATTATACAAATCCCTTCTCCACTTTTTTCGTATTTCAAATTGGTCTTTAAATGCCCTTGTTGTTCAATGGGGGGCTTTTGTTTTGGCTCAAAATCTTACTATTAAAATGCAGGGTCGCGCTGTTTTACTTGGTGACCATACATTTGTTCCAAAAGATGGTCGCAAAATGCCTGGTGTCGTTTCCCTACGGCAAAATTCTGAAACTCAAAGCAAACCGTCTTATTTCAGAGGACATTGCTGGGGGGCTTTAGGACTTCTAATTGGTTCAGTGTATGCACCATTTTGTCTTCCTTTAATCTTGGGGATTCATTTAGGAACTTTTCATATCGGTCACACAGAAAGCTATACAGAAAAACCTCAAACAATGGGAACAAAAATTGTACAAATGGCCATGGATATGGCCATCAAGCATAACTTACCAAGTATCTTGGTTCTCGATGCTTTCTTTCCCGGCAGCGCAGTATTCAATCTCGCTGCATCTGTATGGTCAATCGAACTTCAGCAACCCCTTGTGACTTTGATTATTAGAGGGAAAAAAAATTGTGTAGCATATTTTGAGGCTGAAAAATCTCAATACAAAGGCCGTGGACGTTATCCAAAATATGGAGATAAAGTCAAATTGATGGAGTTATTTGATCAGCTACATCTTTTTGAAAAAGCTAAATGCAATATTTATGGCAGGTCGGAAGAAATTCTATTTTCGTGTCTTGATCTGCTTTGGAAACCAACTGGTGGATTGATTCGATTTGTTTTAGCCGTTACC
>JAOZRY010001158.1 GCA_029939965.1 Bacteroidales bacterium
TAAACGTGAATAGCCCTGTTTAGCCTGTCCCGATTTTTCTTCGGGAAAGTGCAGGAAAAATAACAGGAAATGAATATAAAACCCTGAAAGGGTTCAACTTTCCATTGCAAGTTTAATATCAAATTCCAAATTTTCAACTCATTGAATTTGTGTTATTTCTATCGATATATCAAAACTTTATTTACTTTTGCAATTCAATAAACAATTTAGTGCCATGTTCAATTTTCATAATCCATTCGTAATTATTTGGTAAGGGTTTGTGTAGGAATAAACTGTAACATACTGTGCAGGTTATTTCATCACATACTTTAAGAATCATTCGGGAAATGTACCTGTTTTGATTCATGTTAGCATTAAATTTTCGGGGAATTCTCCCCACTTTTTTCATTTCAATTTATATATTTTTTAATTTTCACATAATTCACAGGAGGACTGTACAATGCAAACTACATTATTATTTACCGGAAAATTATTGCATTATCAATTATTAATACGAAAACGAAGATGAGTTCGCAACAAATAAATAAAGGACATTCAAAAATTATTAAAAATCTGATACCTCTGTTAAAAGACATTCGCGAAGCAATTGCCGGTACTGATCAGGACTTTACTACCGGCAAAATTGGTCGCGCTATTTTTTTGCTATCTGTACCTATGGTGCTCGAAATGATTATGGAATCGGTGTTTGCTGTTGTTGACATCTGGTTTGTTTCCCGGCTTGGAGCCGATGCCGTTGCCACCGTGGGGATTACCGAATCACTTATCACAATTGTTTACTCTATTGCAATTGGCTTGAGTATGGCAACCTCGGCGTTGGTAGCCCGCCGTATTGGCGAAAAGGATAAAAAAGGAGCTACACGTTCGGCATATCAGGGGATTGTGGTGGCACTTTTCGCATCGTTGGTAATTGCCATTCCGGGGGCTATTTATGCTTCCGATTTGCTTATGCTAATGGGTATTTCCGATGAAGTTGCACGTGATTTTTCGGCTTACACGGCCATCATGTTGGGGGGCAATACTGTAATTATGTTACTTTTTGTTATTAATGCCGTGTTTAGAAGTGCAGGTGATGCATC
>JAOZRY010000036.1 GCA_029939965.1 Bacteroidales bacterium
TAGATGTTAGAAAATAGAAGTTGGAATGTGATAGAAAACTATTTGTGATGTATGGGATAACCGATTTATTAATCCAATGTTTGGGAAGGTCTTTCCGACCTTTCCAAAATCAAATCATATTCTTCTGGTGTAATGTCGTTGAAAAAAAAGTTGATAGGGTTGATGGCCTTTCCACTTTTCTTTACCTCGTAGTGCAGGTGTGGTGCGGTAGATTTGCCGGTATTTCCAACCGTAGCAATTACTTGTCCGCGCTTTACCTTTTGGCCTTTTTTTACTAAAATATCTTCACAGTGGGCATAAAATGTTTCGTAACCAAATCCATGATCAATCAAAACACTGTTTCCGTATGCACGCTTCGATTTTCGTATTTTAATCACCTTACCATCGCCGGTCGAATATATTTCGGTACCGGTAGGGGCACTAAAATCAACACCTTCATGAAACTTCATTACCTTGTAAAAGGGATCCATCCGGTAGCCATAAAACGAAGATAGCCTTTTTAGGTCTTTATTACTAACAGGTTGTATGGCCGGCATGGCCGAAAGAAATTTGGATTTATTTTTTGCCATCTCAAAAACATCATCAAATGATTTGGATTGCACCACAAGCTGGCTCGTAATTTTATCTAACTTTTCTGTTGTTTCTATCAGAACACTTGAATGACGGTATCCTTCTAACTTTGCGTAGCGATCAGTACCGCCAAAGCCGGCTTTTCTTATGGAACTTGGTATAGGTTCTGCTTCAAATATCACTCTGTAAATGTTGTCGTCACGATCCTGAATATCATCCATTACAGCTACAATATGATTAAGTTTGTCGTTAAGAACTTCATATTGAAATTTCATTTGAGAAAGTTCACGTTTGAGTAATTTCTCTTTTGGTGAATCGAAAAAACTGTAGGAAAGAAATAAAACAATGGTCGCGAAAACTATACCACCGGCAAGCCAAAGGAAAAAACGACCAAGCCTTTTTTTTGTAGGCCGTTTTACCTTTTCATATTTGAGGGTTGAGGTATTAAAGAAGAATTTTTGGTTTGCCATAAAATTGTGATGGCTTTTTCAGTTATGGCACAAAACTAATCAAAAAAACTAATTTTGCAACAAATTGCATTTTGGGTATTTCTACGATTAATTTGTAACTTAATTTCGTTAATACCAACATTTTAACTATTTACATTTTATTTATTTAACTTTATGAAATCAGCAGAGGTAAGACGCACTTTTTTAGAATTTTTCGAAAGTAAGCAACATAAAATCGTTCCTTCGGCTCCAATGGTAGTAAAAAACGATCCAACTCTTATGTTTACAAATGCAGGGATGAACCAGTTCAAAGATATGTTTCTGGGGAACTCTCCGGTGAAATTTAAACGGATTACAGATACACAAAAGTGTTTGCGTGTGTCAGGAAAGCATAACGACCTTGATGAAGTAGGACACGATACCTACCACCACACTATGTTCGAAATGTTGGGCAACTGGTCTTTTGGTGATTATTTTAAAAAAGATGCCATCGAATGGGGGTGGGAGTTGCTAACAAAAGTTTATGGTTTGGATGGCAACAACCTTTATGTTACTGTTTTTGGTGGTGATAAAGGTGATGGATTATTGCCCGATGACGAAGCCCGAGATTACTGGAGAGCCATTGTACCGGATGAACGTATTTTGAATGGCTCGAAAAAAGATAATTTCTGGGAAATGGGCGATACAGGCCCCTGTGGCCCATGCTCAGAAATTCATATTGATCTCAGAAGTGAAGAAGAAAAAGCGAAGGTTCCCGGAAAGGATTTGGTAAACGAAGATCATCCTGAGGTAATCGAAATATGGAATCTGGTATTTATCGAGTTTAATCGCAAAGCAGATAATTCTTTGCATCAGCTTCCTTCCAAACATGTTGATACCGGGATGGGGTTTGAGCGTCTTACCATGGCTTTACAAGGCAAAAAATCCAATTATGATACGGATATTTTTCAACCCGTAATTCAAACACTGGTTGAAATGACCGGTAAAAAATATGGTGAAAATTTGGAGGACGATATTGCCATGCGTGTAATTGCTGATCACTTACGTGCTATTGCATTTGCCATTGCCGATGGTCAAATTCCTTCCAACAACAAGGCCGGATATGTTATCAGAAGGATACTTCGTCGGGCTGTACGTTATGGTTTTACTTTTCTCAATTTTAAAGAACCTTTCATGAATAAACTCATGCCGGTTCTTGTAAAAGAAATGGGCGGCTTTTTCCCGGAATTGATATCGCAACAAGATATAATTACAAAAGTGATGACTGAAGAGGAATTGTCATTTCTTCGTACTCTTGCACAGGGCATTAAACGTTTCGAAATTTATACCCAGACAAATCAGAAAAAAAATACCGTTGATGGCCAATTTGCTTTTGAGCTTTTTGATACTTATGGTTTTCCCATCGACCTTACTGAGCTTATGGCTCGCGAAAAGGATATGAAAGTGGATATGGCAGGATTTAATAATGGTCTTGAAGAGCAGAAGAACCGTTCGCGACAGGCTGCCGAAAAAGATACCGACGATTGGGTTGAGATTCGTTCAGGAGAGGATGTAACTGAATTTATTGGATATGAGTTTTTGGAGACAGATGTTGAAGTTTTAAAGTTCAGGAAGGTTAAAACCAAAAAGGAGACTTATTACCAGATTGTGCTAAATAAAACGCCTTTTTATGCCGAATCGGGAGGTCAGGTTGGTGATAAGGGTGTATTGCGAAATGATGATGAAAATATCTACATCAGGGATACCCAAAAGGAAAACGATCTTATTATTCACATCATCGATAAATTGCCTAAGGATGTTTCGGCCTCTTTTGTGGCAAGCGTTGATTGCACAAAACGGCAGTTGACCATGAATAACCATAGTGCCACACATTTGATGCATGCTGCGCTTAAGCAGGTTTTGGGCAATCATGTGGAACAGAGGGGGTCGTTGGTAGATGAAAACCGGTTGCGCTTCGATTTTTCGCACTTTGCAAAAATGACGGGCGAAGAGATTAGAAAGGTTGAACAAATCGTTAATCATAAAATTCGTGAAAATATTATGATAGATGATAAACGTGAAGTGCCCATTGAGCAGGCAAAGGCAATGGGTGCAGCAGCTTTATTTGGCGAAAAGTATGGTGATTTTGTTCGTGTTATTACATTCGATCCTGAATTTTCGGTTGAGTTTTGCGGGGGTACTCATATAGAGGCCACTGGCCAGATTGGGATGTTTAAAATTGTTTCAGAATCGGCCATTGCCGCCGGTATCCGCCGTATTGAGGGTATTACAGCCAATAAGGTCGAAGACTTGCTTTACCAACAGGAGTGTACGCTTAGCAGTTTTAAGGAAATATTGAAAAATCAGAAAGAACCTTTAAAGGCAGTAAAAGCCTTGGTAGATGAAAAGAAACACCTTGAGAAACAACTCGAAGAGATGAAAAACGAAAAGGTGGCTTCTCTAAAGTTAATCCTGAAAAATAAGGCAGAACAAATTAACGGTATAAACTTTATTGCTCACAAACTGGATGGCGATATGCAAACAGCAAAAAATCTTGCCTTCCAGATGAAGGATATTGTGGATAATCTATACTTGGTTATTGGCAACGAAGCAAATGGCAAAGCTAACCTTACGGTAATGGTTTCTGAAAACCTGACAAAAGACAAAGGCCTCAATGCCGGACAGATTATCCGCGAGATCGCCAAAGAGATTCAGGGTGGGGGTGGAGGCCAGCCACACTTTGCCACTGCGGGGGGTAAAAATCCGGCCGGAATCGAAAAGGCACTGGAGAAAGCCAGAGAGCTGGTGAAAGCCAAATTATAGAGAGCTTTTTCATAGTGTCGGGGTTTTTGTTAATAGTTAATGGGTTATTAGGTTATTCGTTATTGAGTTATTTGTTAATAGTCTGGTAGTAGTTGATAATTCAATAATTATTTATTAGCAACACGATTCAGAGGCTGCTTCAAAAACACTAATTTTTACGACTAAAAATTAACTGATGTGAATGATTTTTTGGATAATTTGAATGAAGTGCAGCTACAGGCCGTAAAAAACTTTGAAGGCCCAACAATGGTTATTGCAGGTGCAGGATCGGGTAAAACCCGTGTTCTTACATATCGTGTTGCACACATGTTGCAGAAGGGTGTTGATGCTTTTAGCATATTGGCGTTAACGTTTACCAATAAGGCTGCTAAGGAGATGAAAGAGCGTATTCTGCAACTGGTTGATTCATCAGAAGCCAAAAATGTTTGGATGGGAACTTTTCACTCCATCTTTGCTCGAGTACTAAGAATTGATGGCCATAACCTTGGGTTTCCCTCTAATTTTACGATTTATGATACCGACGATTCTAAGAGTTTGATTCGTAGTATTGTGAAGGAGTTGAGTCTCGATCCCAAAATTTATCCTCCTCGATATGTGTTGGGTCGAATTTCGCAAGCCAAAACTAATTTGATTTCTGCAAGAGATTATAATGTGGATTTTGAATTGATGAATCAGGATAAAATATCGGCCAAACCTTTTATTGGGAATATATATTCGATATATAGTGCCCGGTGTGTAAAATCGCAGGCCATGGATTTTGATGATCTGCTTTTTAACATGAATGTACTCCTGCGCGATTTTCCGGAGGTGCTGCTCAAGTATCAAACAAAGTTCAGATATGTTTTGGTAGATGAGTATCAGGACACCAATTACGCACAGTATTTGATAGTGAAAAAACTGGCTGCCCGCAACGAAAATATTTGTATTGTTGGTGATGATGCGCAAAGTATTTACGGTTTTCGAGGGGCTAATATTCAGAATATCTTCAACTTCAAAAATGATTATCCCGATTTTAAAACGTATAAGCTGGAGCAAAATTACCGTTCTACAAAAAATTTGGTAAATGCTGCAAATAGTGTTATAGCTCACAACAAAGAGCAAATATTTAAAACTATCTGGACTCAAAACGAAGAAGGGAATCTACTTCGGCTTTTCCGTACAACTACAGATACCGAAGAGGGAAATATGGTAGCAAATTCTATTTTTGAAATAAAAATGAATAATCAGCTACCTAACCACGATTTTGCAATTCTTTATCGCACCAATGCTCAATCCAGATCAATCGAGGAGGCACTTAGGAAACTTAATATTCCTTACAGAATTTATGGGGGTTTATCATTTTACAACCGAAAGGAGATTAGAGATTTACTGGCATATTTTAGGATTGTTGTAAATACATCGGATGAAGAAGCCTTAAAAAGAATTATCAACTTTCCGGCCAGAGGTATTGGCTCAACAACCATCGACAGAATTACTGTAGCCGCCAACAAACTTGGTAAAACAGTTTGGGAATTGTTGTATGAGATAGAAAATTACGACCTAAAAATCAATCAGGGTATCAGGTTGCGGATTGGTAATTTTGTGAATCTGATAAATCGGTTTAGGGATGCACATAAAACCAGAAATGCTTTTGAGGTTGCTAAAGATATTGCACAGGCATCCGGGATTTTGCGTAACCTTGATGAGGATAAAACCCCGGAAGGGATTAGCCGTATCGAAAATATTGAGGAGTTGCTCAATGGCATAAAAGAGTTTTCTGAATCGGAAGCCGATCCTCAATCCGAAGAGGATAGTTCTATTCGTTCGCTGGATTTATATTTGCAAACCGTATCGCTACTCACCGATGCTGATAAGGATGACCATGATCCAAATAAAGTTTCATTAATGACAATCCACCAGGCAAAGGGGCTGGAGTTTCCGTATGTTTTTATGGTGGGTTTGGAAGAAAACCTTTTTCCTTCAATTATGTCGCTCAATTCAAGGTCTGATCTTGAAGAGGAAAGGCGTCTTTTTTATGTAGCTATTACCCGTGCAGAAAAACAGGTTACATTATCGTATGCAGAAAATCGCTACAAATGGGGCAATCTTACTACATGTGAGCCAAGCCGTTTTATCGAAGAGATTGATGAAAAATACATTGAGTTTCCGCAAAAGGTAATGAATCGCCCCAGCAACAATATTAAATCAAGAATAAAGGATCCCAATACCGGGTTGAGGAAACCACCAGCCTTTGGAGAGACCGGACGTTTGAAAAAGATTGCAGATTCAAGGCAATCCCAACAACAAAAGAATAGTGAAGCCAATCCATTTGATGCCTCCCCTTCTGATGCTATTCAGTCGGGTATGAGTGTGGAGCACCAGCGTTTTGGCAAAGGTAAAGTGCTCAATATTGAAGGAGGCGGGCCAAGCCGCAAGGCAACGGTATTTTTTCCGGCTGTAGGCCAAAAACAATTGCTGTTGAAATTTGCGAAATTAAAGATTGTGGATTAGTGGAAATCAATCGTGTTTGATCTTTTTGTGGGTAGTAGCTATAAGTAATTTTTGAGTAAGCACTTAGTTATTGAGAATTCTGCGTGCCCTATTAAGGAAGCCGGATTATTGATGTTCATGTTAACCTTGTCTTTCTGAAATAAAGCAGCTTAATACCACTTTTTTTGGCATCTTTCATTATTGGCAAAAAGTACTTTGCAATTTTGCCCGCATTAAAGTTCTGGGCAATTAAATTATTTGCTTATCCTGTATAATAGATTTGCATTCGGTACTTTAATTTCACGGGGGTGAACCCTGTGAAATAGTATTTTCGTTTTATGACAATTATTTTATTGTCTATTTTATTTAACAATAAAAATGTTGTGCAATATGATTAACAACAAATACGTTGTTAAGTATATTAAACAATTAAATCATTGTCAATATGAAAACAGAATGGATTGAACCAAAAATTATTATCGGCAATCAGGCAACCGGCGACTATTATTTTCCTCGTAATGAGATTGAAGATGAGATAATATCAGAAATCAATAAAGGCAATCATTTGCTTATTGCAGCACCACGAAGAGTTGGCAAAACATCTCTTGTTGTAAATATTGCAAACAACAAATGCCCAAAAGGAACTAAATGTATTTTTGAAGACATTCAGGGAATCAAGTTAGAAAAAGCTTTTTACAAACGATTGTACGAACTAATTCTTTCAAGTTTAAGTCGGGATAAAATAATATGGAATCAACTAAGCGATTTTTTTCAAAAAATAGACATCGATGAAATATCGGTAGATGGAAAAATTAAATTCGGTGAAAAAAAGGATTTAAATTATCTCACCGAAATTGATAAAGTAGCCGGCCAATTAAAAAGCAAGAATGTAAGAGTTGTATTGTTTATTGATGAGTTGCCAGAAGTTTTGCATAACCTGCACAAAGAAAACAAAACCGAACAGGCAAAAGGGATACTAAAAAACCTTAGAGAGTGGAGGCAAAATAATCAATATAGTGCTATACAACTTGTGTTAACAGGTTCGGTGGGGATGCGCCATGTTGTAAAAAGAATTGAAGGAAGAGCCACCGACCTTAACGATTTGATGGAGATAGATTTTGAACCATTCGTTCCCAAACAGGCTTACGAATACATTGCACATGTTACTAAAAATGCCACAGTAAAATACTCTGATAAAGTAAGCCGGTTTCTGATAAATAAAATTTCATATCCAATCCCATATTTTATCAACCTAATACTCGAAGAGGTAAATAAAAAAGCAAGAAGAAATAATAACAATAATATATCGGAAGATGATATTGATATAGCATTTGATAAAGTTGTAAAAGAGAGTTCCTATTTTAAAGATTGGAAACACCGGTTATTTGATTATTTTCCTCGCCACGAAGCGTTGTTTCTTAACGAAGTACTTCTGTTTATTGCGCATAAAGACAAAATCAACAAAAGAGAATTGTACGATTTGGCTCGCAAGCATAATAAATATATCGAATATATGGAGCTTGTCGGTAATCTTGAAAATGACGGATATATACTAGAAAAAGGCAATAATTACATATTTGTATCCCCCTTTTTAAAAGAATTTTGGAAACGAGACCAACCGATTTATAATGGATAATATGCAGAATAATGAAAATAGTTTTGTTGATATATTGAATTTATATCAGGCGGCAAATAGCGATCCGGAATCGATAAAGAAGTATTTTGTGGTTAGGGTTCACGAATTTGAAATCATTATTGATGCCCTAAAATCGAAAAACAGAAATGATCCCTTGCAACACGAGCTTATTCTTGGAAAAAGGGGCAGCGGAAAATCTACTTTACTGAAACGAATTGAGATAGAGATAAACGATGATAAAAAACTGTCAGAAAAGTATATCCCTGTTTGTCTTGCCGAAGAGCAGGCAGGGATTTACCGTTTGTCTGATTTGTGGTTTGAGACTCTTAACGAGCTACAGGAAAGAAGAAATCTAAGTATTGACCTAAAAGCCTTTTCCAGTTTTGTGGACGAACAGGAATATACGAGATATTTATTTGAGGTGATTAATAAATTGCTTGTTTCTGCTAATAAAAAGGCTGTACTCCTGCTTGATAATCTTGATAGGATTTTTGAGAACCTTAAAAAAGACGGCCACCTGCTGCGGGAACTTTTGCTCAATTTTAATAATGTGCAAATAATTGGCGGTAGTACCCGAATGGACGAGCATTTTTGGAAATACGATCAGCCTTTTTATGAATTCTTCAGGCAGCACCAACTTGGTTCGTTAAGCTTTGATGAAATCAATACGTTACTAAATATGTGGAGTGTAGTAATGAAAATAGGTCAATTAAAAGATTATGCCCTGACACACAGGGGGAGAATAGAATCAATAAGGATTTTAACAGATGGCATGCCACGCACATTGCAGTTCTTTATTAAAGTACTGTTGACCGAAAATGAAATGTATGGCTTCCAGTATATCCGCAAAATTATGGATCGGGCAACACCTTTGTACCAGGAAAGGTTAAATAATTTAACCGCCCCACAGCGAAAGATTGTTTCCGAAATGGCATTTATCTGGGAAGCCGCATCAACCAAGCAACTTGTTGCCGGGTGCAGGATGGAGAGCAAACTAATATCGGCTTATTTAAAACAACTTATTTCTTATGGGATAGTAATAAAAACAGACACAAAAACAAAAAACAAACTTTACCGTATTTCGGAGCGATTTTTTAATATGTGGCTTATTGTAACCCAGGGCAACCCAGAGCAAAAACGAAAAGCGATGTATTTAACCATATTTTTAGAAAACTGGTATGGTGCCGATAAAATAAGACAATTGGCCGGTGAGCATATCAACTCATTAAAAAGTAAATCATTAAGCTTTGATAAAGCAGTAATTCTTACAAAAGCTTATGGCCAATCAAAATATATTAGTACAGCTATGCGCGATGAGTTAATAGAAGACACCAATTTGTTGAATGATATTGAGGTGAAGTACGGCAATTTCCGTAAGCAAAGAATAAAGATTATCGAAATTGTAAAAAAGCATATTGAAAATAGGAAATATGATGAAGCAATAAATGAGATAAACAAAATTGAAAATGATACGGATGGAGTGAAATTATTTTATATAGGTAAGATTTATCATCATTCTGCATTTTTTGAAAAAGCCGAAAAATACTATTTACTTTCCATTGAAAAAGGAAATGCTGATGCAATGAATTATTTAGCGTTATTGTATGAAGGGAAAGGTGAAATTGAAAAAGCTGAAAAATACTATTTGCATGCTATTGAAAAGGGGTATGCAAAAGCAATGTTTAATTTATCTTTATTGTACTTCGAGAAAAATCAAAATCCATCGAAAGCATTGGGGTTAATTAAAGTACACAATAAAAAACATAGTAACCAATCATCCAAAGAATTAGAATTACTAATAAAAATTTGGAATGGTGTTTTTATGGATATTGATAAAAACATGAAAAACATTTTAAACTATGACGATAAAGGGGATTTATCTGATTTCTTCAAATATTTACTTGTATTAGGGCAAAAGAACTTGCTCCTCTTTTATTTCGAATCCGAAAAGTATGGTAAGAAATTGCAGGAAAAATACATATTGTTTTACTATGCCACGCTCATCTTAAACAATAAAATGGGCGATAGAATACTAAAAATTCCCACCGAGGTAATGCCAACAGTAAATGATATTTTAAAAACAATAAAAGAAAAATCGAAGCTATTCTAAGGGTTTGCTCAAAAATAAGTCTGGGAATTCGGGGACAGTATTCTGTAACAGGTTGAATAATAGATTTCTCCATTTTCCCTCCCAAGAATTTTACTAAAGCTGTGTTTTATAGGTAAGCTTACCACATCACATTGTGGCGATACAGTATATTGTAGTATGGCTTTTAATAAAAATTTGCTATTTAGTGTCCGTCCATAAAGTCGGTGTTTGGTTCAGAATGTTCGAGTTCGAGGCTTGCGAAGTCTTTAAAACCAGGAGTTTACTTTTGTAAATGACTGGGTCTAAAGACAAGCGTAACGAAGAAATCGGACATTATGGACAAACACTAATTATAGTGTTATAAATATTCAGTAGATAAAAGGTATTTTTTTACGTAATCATCAACACCTTGTTCGAGTGAGGTAAAATCTTTTTGATATCCATAATTCCTAACTTTTTGCATATTAGCTTCGGTAAAATACTGGTACTTATCACGAATATCAAGTGGTGTATCGATATATTCAATTGTTGGGTCAATGCCCATTGCGGCAAAAGTGGAGGTGGTTAAATCCAGGAAACTTCTTGCCTTGCCGGTTCCGAGGTTGTAAAGCCCTGATGTTTTTTGATTTTTCATAAAGTAAATCATAACATCCACCACATCTTTTACAAAAACAAAATCGCGCAGCTGCATCCCATCCTTAAAATCGGGGTTGTGTGAGCGGAATAATTTCATTTTGCCGGTTTTGTTAATCTGATGAAACGCATGAAAAATTACTGATGCCATTCTGCTTTTGTGATATTCGTTGGGGCCATAAACATTAAAAAACTTAAATCCGGCCCAAAATGGAGGCATATCATTTTGTTGTAAAACCCATTTATCCAGTTCATTTTTCGACACACCGTAAGGATTAAGGGGTTTTAGATTGGGAACAATATCGTGATTATCATCGTAACCCAACTCGCCCATTCCATAAGTTGCTGCCGAACTTGCATATATCATCGGTATTTGAAATTCCGTGCATTTTGTCCATAAGGTTTTTGTATAGTTCAGATTGAGTTTGTCGAACACTGCCATGTTAAACTCGGCTGTGTCGGTACGTGCGCCAATGTGAAACACAAAATCCACATCCCGATGGTTTTTGTTTAACCAATCAAAAAAAACATTCCTGTCAACTTTTTCCTTTATATTTTTCCCATCAAGGTTTTTATTCTTTTCGGGATTTGAAAAATCGTCAACAACAACAAGATCATTAAACGCTTCCTTACTTAATGTTCCGGCCAACACACTTCCAATAAATCCGGCAGCACCAGTTACTACTATCATATCTTCAATACTTTAATTTATTATTATCAAAAAACAAACTAATTGCTGTGGTATTTTCGTGTCTCTGTTAAAAATCTTTCAGCCAGCGGACGAGAGAGCATATTAGTTGAATCCAATCGCTCGGGATGCCACTGCACCGCAAGAAGGTAAGATTTGTCCAGAGGTTCTTTCCATCCAACCGATTCAATAAGCCCATCATTGGAAATAGCTAAAACTTTTAATTTCTTTGCAAGCATTTTTACCGCCTGGTGATGGTTTGAATTAACATTACCTTTGTTGATGCCCGAAATTTCTGACAACAGGTTATCATCAAAAACCCGTACATCGTGAAAACATTTTTCCCAATCGTAGCATCGGTGATACACTCTTGTATTCAGCTCGGATGGTATATCAACAATTAAAGACCCACCCAGGGCAACGTTTAAAATTTGTTGTCCGCGGCATACACCCATTACAGGCATTTCATGGTCTAACGCCAGATCGATAAGTAAAAATTCCAACGAATCGCGGTAATAGTTTATCCTGCCACAATTTACGGTATCTTCGGCCTGACCATAATTTCCCGGAAAAACATCTTCGCCACCAGTAAGCAGCAGTGCCGAGCAATCATCAAAAACAATCTCAACCGAATCTCTGTGTATTTTATTCATTACCACATATTCGGCAATAGTATCAACGCTTTTCAACCATTTGATGTAATTGCTGTTTGCAGGATTTCCTGAAATGTATGAAACAGCAATTTTAATTGGATTATCTTGTTGGCTGCAACCTGCCACAAGTAGCAATGCCATAAACAAAATCAAATTTCTCCAGGCAAATTTTATCATATCCACTTTGATTTAGTATTTTATTTTCATAATTTTTTTGGAGATTATGTTGCCCTCCGAGAAAATCTTAATAATATATATACCTTCCCTCAGGTTTTCCAGATTGTTAATTCTAAAATAATTTAATCCTGATTTTCTGTGCAATTTTTTGCTCGAATAAACCAACCTTCCGGTTAGATCAACAATATCAATGACTACACTTTGTGTGTCCTGCGAATGAAAAACAATATTTAGCTTATCATAAAACGGATTTGGAAACACATCGATGTCGTTTGGATTTATCACATTATCGGTATTAAAACCCGAAAGAATAAGGGTTGCCAAACTGTAGTCCGGAATCCCATAACCCATTTCATAGTCAGGATTGCCGGCCATATTTGAGGTGGTCATAATGGCATCCAAAATTTCCATATTGGTCATTGATGGATCAAATTGCCATAGGCAGGCGGTCATCCCGGCAATGATTGGTGATGAAAAAGAAGTTCCGCTTGAATATCCTACTCCGCCACCAACCGAAGCTACTGCTGTTTGTGAACCCTGGGCAACAACATTTGGTTTAAGCCTGCCATCGGCAGTAGGGCCAATGGAGCTAAAACTGGCATATTGCCCCTGGGCATCAACGGCACCAATCGAGAATACACTATCACCATCGGCAGGTGCACCAATCCATGGCCACGTAGATGAAGTTCCCGAATTTCCTGCACTGTTTACCACAATCATCCCACGACTCATGCAGCGATCGGCCCCAATGGTTGAAGGTGCGGTATTGCCGTTCATATCTTGGTAGGTATGGTCTTGCTGCGGATTGTCGAAAGTTTTGTAGCTGAGCGATGAGTTAATTATGTCAGCTCCGGCACTGTCAGCATATTCGGCTCCCGAAACCCAATTGTATTCTTCTATCAAATATTCTGATCCGGTGTCTTCGGTTCTTAACAAATGGTAAGAGGCTTTTGGTGCTGTTCCGATGATTTGTCCGGGCAAGTTGGCTCCCATTGTGGAGAGCACCGATGTTCCGTGTGAGCTTCCATGATAGGGATTGTTATCGCCATCAACAAAGTCGCGGCTGCTCAATATCAAATCGTTCATATACAGGCTGTCAAAAGCATCCATTTCATCAGTGTAGGTAAATCCGCCATCCAAAATGGCTATTATCATACCCTGCCCCTGGTAGCCGTCATCGTGCAAGGGAATGCCACCAATCATGTCGATTTGGTTAAAACCCTGACCGTAGTTGAGTGTGGATATTTTACTTTGCGACTTAAATGCCGGAGGTGAGGTTTCCAGTTTTTCGTTCATCCCGAAGGGCTTGTTCAACGAAATGGATTCATCATTGATTATGTTGTTGTTTTTGTCTCCAAAAGAGATATTCTTAACGGTGCTTTGTACAAAAGGCAATGCCTCAATTTCGATAATTTTTGATGGGTCGTTGGTTTGAACTACTATTCCGTTGAGCCATTTTGTTGGATTACTTACCTCAACACCTATGTTTGCAACACCCTCGATATATTGTGGATTTACCGGAAGGTCGTACACATCTATTGGAATGTTGTATCGCTCACGCCGGTCGATTGCCCTTTGCGAAAGATATTCGTCGGGGTTTTGGATGGAGTATGGTGAGTTGTCCTTATCGGTAAACTTCACAAAATATTTGTCCCCTGAATTGATTTGAGCAAACGAGAAAATTGTAGCGAATGCAAGTAAACTTAGTAAAAGTGTTTTCTTCATAATTTCTGTGAGTATTAATTTAGTGATTATTATTCTGATTAATATTTTTCAATTTTATTTATTAACGAATGTGAGCTGACTTTGGTTCATAGAACTATTCCATTAAAAATTTTGTTGTTTTTTCTATTTGCGCATTCGTAAAGTTTCCCTGCATAACAGCCTGATGAATAATTTCGCGGTAATCGTTTTGTGAGTAAAAATATTTGAGGCTGTTAC
>JAOZRY010000424.1 GCA_029939965.1 Bacteroidales bacterium
TAACCCATACTGGGTTTATCAGAATATTTTATCGGTAGCCGGGTAAGTTTCCTCCTTTGGCCTAACGGCTATGCATACGTGCGGGATGGCTCTTTTTCTTCAATTTGTCCAGCTTATTGTTGGTAGCCAATCCTTTCTATCTTTGTTTCTTGTCGCATTCTATCCTTATCGCATTGTCCACTTATTGTATTCCATCATCATAAACAAACTTATAACAGAACAACAGAATCATTGATTACCACGAGAATGGTAGCAGAACCTATATATTTAATTTGTGTATCCAGTTGAAAAGTACAGAGGGGTAGGAAAATCGGATTACCGGGAATTTAGAAACTCCAGGTATTCGTTTTATACATTATAACTTACGATTATAACAAAAAGGTAAATTACACTTCACTCATTTATGATTTCTTACTTCTGCGTTTGGCTCGCTTTTGTTTATACCTGTTTAATCGGGTTACGAATTCGTAGGTAGCCCGTGCAATGTTGATAACAATTACAGGATTTTTTATTACCGATTGTACCACTTCGCTCTTAATATCAGATGATCGAAGTTCCGTTTTCAGATCTCTTACCTGATTAGTAATTTTCTGTTCCTTTAGTTTAATTTCAGATCGCAGGTATAACTTACGAAACCGCAGGTCTTCGAGATTATTTATTTTTTTCATTTTTTTGTTTGGGTTTGGTGTTCGAATCAAGGGAGTCTTCTTCTTCAAAAAGCACTTCCGTAAATCCTTTTAACATTGGGTTAAGAAAAAGTCGCTTGCTCATACCGAAAACAATAAGCCCCAGAATGAGATAAAAGAATGCAACAATAAAATACCCTAAGGTAGTTGTTCCGGTGGTTTCGTGAAACCAGTAAACAAACCCGAGCGAAATAAAAAGTAAGAAAAAGAACAGGAAAAACACAAAAATGATTGTTACCAAAAACTTTGAAAACATTTTCGAAATACGCTCAAAGATAATCAGAGTGTAAAGCTCGGTTTTGAGGTTTATGTACTCCCTGATATTTTCGAGTGTACGATCCAGAGTTTTATTAAAGGTTTCCTTGTTCATACCGGATGGATTAAAATGAAAAAGGAATTGCTCATAAATTTACGGGCAATTCCATTATTTTTCAAACTACAAAATGGTTTATGCTTCTTGATTTTGAACCTTTTCTTTGACATCAGAAACTTTTTCCTTTACATCGGCCAGTTTCTCTTTCATGTCGCCAAGAGTTTCGTTTACATAATCTTTCAAATCATCGAAACGATCGTCAAAATCTTCTTTCATATCTTCTGCTCTTTTGGTTAGCCTGTCTCTTGTAGCTTCACCTTTATCGGGAGCAAACAAAATACCAATAGCAGCACCTAATGCAGCACCACTTAGTAATCCGACTATAAAACTTCCTGTTGAATTTTTCATTGCTTTTATTTTTTAGTGTTTAGATGTTACAAATGTAGCAAAAACCGATCTACTTAACAACTTTAAAAGGTGTTAAATATTTTTTGTTAATTTTTGAACCACCTTGAACTGACTAAGAAATTCTTTGGCTATCACCCTCAAAACTGTGTAAGATGGAATTGCCAGGATCATTCCGGGAATCCCTGCCATACTTCCGGCAATGAGTATCACAAGAAATATTTCAACAGGATGTGCTTTTATGCTATTGGAATAAATTAGTGGTTGCAAAACAATATTATCGATAAGATTTGATCCGGCAAAAACTCCCAGCACAATAAATACCAACGAAAATACCTCGCTGTACATTCCTGCACTAAGAATCGAAAATACAGCCAGCAACACCCCAACAGCGGCTCCAATTACGGGTCCAAGATAGGGAATCACATTCATCAACCCACCAAAAAAACCAATGAGCAAGGCGTTTTTTACTCCAAATATTGTTAACCCTGTACTCAAAAGGGTAATCATGGTAGTCAATTCTATCATTAATCCAACAAAGTACCTACTCAATAATCTTTTCGAATGAATTAAAACATTATTTACTTCGTGCTGATAATTTGCCGGTGTAACATTATCTACCATCTCATCCAACAGGTAGGCATCTTTCATAAAAAAGTAGGTGAGAAAAATAATGGAAAAAGTGGCAATAAAAATGGAACCGGTAACCCCAACAATAGAAGTTAAAGTATCAGAGAAGGAAGCAAAATTCAGGATTTCTTCCAGTTGGGTTGCCATTATTTGCCGTATGGTTTCATTTTCACTTAGAAGTTTGTACTTTTTCATAAAAAGTTCAGCTTCATCAATGGGTTTTTGAACAGAGTGTCCTAATAATGTAAAGTCGATCTCCGAAATTACATTAGCCTGGCCAGCAATGAGTGGCACAAAAATTCCGATAAACGTAAATACAATCAGTAGGATAACCAACAAAGCCAGGAAAGCACTTATTCCGTTGGGGATGTGTATTTTGCCAATCCTGATCTTATTGAAACGCCTTACCATTGGACGCCCGATTAATGAAAGTATTACTGAAATAAAAATGTAGGAAACAATATTCGAGAATCGCCAAATAAGATAAACAGCAAGTGCTGCAAGTAACGTTCCTCCAATAATTCTGAAAACCCTGTTCATTAGTGCTTTGTTAATTCATAATTGGTTGAGACAAAAATACAGTAAATTTTTTGAGCGATTAGGCCTAAATTAAGAATAAAAATACCCCATTACATAAATTCTTAAAGTCAACATTTCACCGGTTTTATAATTTATCCATATCTTCGCCGCAAATCAACAACGAGTTTTAATCTTTTTTTTTAACATTATAATCAATAACAATGAATAAAATGATGAGGTTTTGTACAGTATTATTAATGATTATGGTTTCTGTTTTTTATGTGGATAACGCTTTTGCACAAATCAAAGCTAATGATGTAGTTGGGGTATGGCTTAACGAAGACCAGGATGCCCACGTTAATATTGAAAACATTAATGGGGAATATTTTGGTAAAATCGTTTGGCTGAAGGAGCCTATTGATGAAGAAACCGGAAAACCAAAACTTGATGATGAGAACCCTGATGCTGAATTACAAAAACGTCCTGTAATGGGTCTGGCACTACTCTCAGATTTTGAATTTGATGACGACGAATGGGAAGACGGAACTATTTACGATCCGAAAAGTGGCAAAACTTACAGCTGCTACATGGAGTTTACGGATAAATCGAAAGATAGGCTTAAAGTACGAGGATTTATTGGCATTTCTTTATTAGGACGCACAACCTACTGGACAAGAGTAAAATAGAGATAATAACAATATTTGGATTTTGATTATCAAAAACGAAAACGTTTGGTAATATATTATTCTTAATTGGTAATTCGTATTCAGAATAATCAGGATTAGTTTCTCAAATCAGGGCTACCTTTTTTCCACTACTATTCTATCACCTTCCGCCGATGGGTAAATAACTATGCTTGTATTTATACCACCCGAATTAATATTGGCAAATAAACTTAAAGACAGTCAAAATATAAAAATTGTTGCTGTGGCTGCGTTTTAATAAAAAGAAAAAATAATGGGGGTGGAAAGTTGCAAAAATGCTTAATGCAGATAACATGAATTAATCCTAACCTAATATACACGAGATTTCCCCTATTATAAATTCATTTTAGTCCGAGATTATTACTATTATAATAGTGTTTTAGTCCGAGTATTTTACTATTACAAATAGGTTTTATTAAGTATTTTGTTATTTTTGTGCTTAAATTTAATATGCTATGATTAAGCGGGAAATAAAAGACAGGATAGTTAAAAGTCTGAGGTTTAAAGAAATTACAATTATTATTGGAGCACGGCAAG
>JAOZRY010000425.1 GCA_029939965.1 Bacteroidales bacterium
TTATTCAGGATTTGAAATCCAAATCAACCGATACCGAAGAATTTTCGTTGATGAAACGCCTTTGTTTTAAAAACTTCGATAGCATGGTTTTGAACTTATTGGAAATGGAATTAGAAAGAGATTTATTATTAGAAACATATAACGAATTAAATTCCTAACCCTGACAAGCCGAAAAAGAGATTAAAAATGGTTGATGGTAGATTGAATGAGATTGGTTGATAATCTTTATTAAGTCATGAAACTAACCAACCTCAACCTCCTATTTCCTATCTTTATACTCAGCCTGTGCTGCCTTAATTTCACCCATCAAATTTTTGCGGGCTTTGGTGAATTTCTTTTTCGACATCAATTTTAGTTTATGATCTTTCAACTGTCCGCTCATGTTTAGATATAGCTTCTCATCTTTATCGAGAGTAATTTTACCTTCCTGAGTTTCCACAAGTCGCTTTTTTTTCGATCTAAAAAACAGGTCGCTCAGGCTAACCTCAATGCCCAAGTCCATTTGTTTTTTATTTAGGTCAACTTCCCCAAATATATCCAGGTTGGCTATGTTGTCGTTCATTAGCACATCAGATATAAAGATTTTGCTTTTGTACATAAAGACATTAATATCAAGTTTACTGATGGTCATTTTATCTTTAGCTTTATGCCCAACAAAAAACAGTGCCTTTTCGATAGGCTCAACATGGTTAAATTCGGCACGATGGATTGTGGCATTTACCAACCCCAGATCATTATCCTGTACCAGTTTCAAGTCTTTATCAAGATCGAAATAGAAATGCGAAGCCCACGAAATTTTGCCGGATGAATTTTCGGAAGTAAAAGCATCCTGCTCAAAATCGTTGAATGAAGTAAAGAGTTTTTTTATGTCGATACTATCCCCTTTTGAGTAAAAGTACCCCGGAAATAAATTAACATGATCTATATCCACATGCCCATAAACATCAACCGTTCCGCCTGCAAATTTAAAATTCAACTCTTCGAGGTCAATTTTTTGGTTGTTATAATCGCAAAATAAATTCAGGTCTTTTACAGAAGCGTTTTTATAGCATATATGCCGAGCATCAGTATTTATTTTTATATTGATATTATGGGGCAGGTTATTCTGTTTTGATTTAGTGGCCACCTTCTTTTTCGTTTTTTTATTATCAGAAATACCAAATACTTTCATTGCCAATAAATCATCTATGTCCAGGCTATCAATCGAGAGGTCAACTGTTCCGCCGTACCCGATTTTTTCATTTTGATAATCTGAAATCAATAAATCCATTTCGAGATTGCCAAAAGGCAAACCGGCAACAAAATCATCTATTTTAACCTGCTGTTCGGTGGCATGGATTTGTGTGCTTATATTTGAAACAACAGCATCGTGGTAAACAATTTCACCTGACGAAAAATTAACACTAACATCCATCTCCTGTGGAAACTGAAAACCATCTTTTGCAGGATTTGTCTTTTCTCTTTTATCAAATTTATTTAACAACCACCCTACATCAACCCGATTGAAATGAATATCTGCATCGGCCCAAACGCCGGTAAGCCCCGCCCCACCAAAAAGCAACCGGCCTGTAGCAGAAGTGTTTCCACCGAGGATATCAACATTAAATTTCCGAACAACTACTTCAGGACCCTTGATGTTAGCTTGCAGGCTGAAATTATTATATTGCTCTTCCTCTATTTTCCCGTTCACAATTTCCAAATTTATATCAGCATCCAAAAACATTGGGAATTTGAAAGGTTTATCTGGCTCACCATCTGGAATGTGTTTTGGTTTGGGGAGTTGAATATCCAGGTTTTGGAATTTCCCGTTGATGGAAGCAACAACCGAATCAACGCCCTGAGCGTTAAATAAAACCTTGCCACTCCCATTAACCAAACCATCCTGGTAAAGGAAACCCAATGTTTTTACCAGCAACATGTTATCATTGAGCCGGCTACTTGCCTTGAGGTTTTTAAGACTCCCAAAATCAGTAATTACCTCTTTGCCATTTATTTCAAAATCTAATGCTATATTTGAAAAAAGAAATTTGTTACTGGCTTTTTCATCCGGGTTTTTTACTTCCGGTTTCAGGATAAGTTTCCTTAGGTCGAGCACATCAAAATTTAGGGCAAAAACCCCTCCCAGATTTTCATTGTCTTTGAGGATGTACTCGCCCAAATCTTCAAACTTTCCGTGAAAATGAAATGCGGCTTCGTTAAAGTCCCCAACAAGTGATGTTACCTCAAAGATATGGTTATTGAGCAGGGAAGTGCCTTTAATAAGTTGAAGTTTATAGCCGTTGTCGTGCAAAACAAGTTCCAAATCCTTCACATCTATCGAGCCTTTTGCATTTTGCTTCCCCTGTAAGTGCGCATTTTTCAATTCGCTGATTTTACCGTCAATCATTAGATTGGCATCAATTTTTCCGGTAAGGCTAAATTTTTTATTCCCTTTAATCAAATGCCCCAGATCAACCTGAGAAATCAAATGTGCATCCACATAAGGATCTTTAAGGTTGGTAAGTTTAAACCGCCCATTAATATAACTTTCGTTTACCGTAACATTAATTGTATCAATCAACAGTTCAGTAGTTTTAGATGAATGATCCTTTCCGGTATTGTAGTTTCCTTTAATATTTGCAACTTTTATTGGAAAAGGTAATTCTTCGCCCGTAAATTCGGCATTGGAAATTTTAAAATCTAACTCGGAATATGGCCTGATGCGGTGATTTGTAAATCCACTTTGCTTAAATACAATTTTAAGATTAGCGTTAGGATTAACTTGTTTGAAACTTATACCGGTATGAAATTCGAGCAATTCGAGAGAGGTATTAAAATTATTATCTCCAAAAATATGCAGGTCGATGATATGCCCGTTTTTGTGGGGTTTCATGGTGAGGCGGGGCGTTACTTTTAGTGTGTGTGCCAAAACATACCCATTTTTAAGTTCTATAAATTTATTATCCTGGTTATAATTAAAAACAACATCTTTTGCCGTAACCGGCTGATTGGCAAACAAAAGCCTGTTGTGTGCGATCAGCGAATCGAGATTACCGGTTAATGCTCCGGTAAAAATTAAAAGAGAATCTTTGGTAGTAAGATTAAAGTTGGCGTTATCAATCCGAAAATAACTTCGCATTCCTTTAAATTGATTTCCAAAATGGAATGTGCTGTTTTTGATACTAATATCGTGCGATTCGATAATAAATGTTTTATGGGTGCTGTCGGAAGTTTTTTCCTTTTGTTTTAAGATTTGGGGTTTATTTCCCAAACTATCAATTTCCATGGATATATGTGCTCCGTTTACAAATAATTTTTCGATCTTCAATTGTTTTTTCCATAGCCTTTTCAGGTTTAAAAGTACATCGAGTTTTTCGATCTTAAAAACCTTAATCTTATCATTGTGTACAGAAACATCTTCTATTTCGAAATGAACATCAGGGAAGCTTTTGAGGTAGGAAAATGAGAAATTAGTAAATGTTATTTCCCCGTTAAACTCGCGGTTGATAAACCCAACAAGTTCATCGTGTGCCGCCTGATGATGTATTTTGGCTAAAACAAAAAGGGAAATCACGGGAACGGAAAACAGTAAAACAATTACAATTGATATTTTGAAAAGTTTTTTCTTCATTTTGTTAGTGTTTATTTCTTTAATTAAAAAGATTTACTTCCTCCGGTTACATGAACCGGTGGATGGATTTCGCGGATGGCAATATGATAAGTTGGGCATTTCGAAACACCAATTTTTCATGTTACTATTTTGGTTATATATACTTATAATATTCATGTTTAGTGCTTTCTCCCTAATTTAT
>JAOZRY010001159.1 GCA_029939965.1 Bacteroidales bacterium
ATGTTCGAGTTTAGCGCCATACAGGCATTGATAGTTTTAATTGCGATGATTTTCCTTGGTATGTTTCTTCGGAATTGGGGAGTTATTAAAGAAAGTGATGGCATGACTTTGAGCAATATCATCATCAATATCTCAATTCCAGCCCTGATCATTTCTGCCCTTTCAACGCAAGTATTTGAAGCTGAAAAACTATTGCTCGCTATGGTAATGATTATTTCGCAGATTGCCTGTGCATTGCTTGCTTGGATAGTAAGCAGTTTTTTAAAATTATCGCGACCACGACGTGGTGCTCTTATTCTGGCTTCCACTTTTACCAGTTCTGCATTTTTGGGTTACGCAGTTGTAAAAGAGGCTTTCCACGACAATAGCGAAGCCCTTGCTGATGCAGCAATCGTGAGTGAGCTCGGTGTAGCAACATTACTCTTTACAGTTGGTGTTTTTATAGCCATGTATTTTGGTAATATAGAAAGCAAAGGCCTGAAACCCAAGCTCCGGGAGATGACAAAGTTTTTTTATTCTCCAATTTTTATTTCACTTATTATTGGAATTGGAGCATCATTTATCGATTTCCCAAAAGATGGTGTAATTGTAGGAAGCATATACAAAATGTTGCATCTCATTGCAAATGCCAACACATTTATGGTTGCTATAACAATAGGTGCAATGCTTCACTTTAAAGACTTGCGAAAATCGTGGTGGGTTGTTGCAGTTGCGGTAGTTATAAAATTAATAATTCAGCCATTATTATCTTCCATGCAAGCATCTTTATTTAATTTTCCGGATTTATGGCATCAAATTGTTGTTTTGGAGGCATCTATGCCAACGGCAGCAATGACAGCAATTTTCGCCAAACGCTATGGCTGCGATGCGGAACTTACTTCAATTTTGATATTTGCAACCTTTATATCGTCGTGCATAACAATGGTAATGATGGTTGTACTACTTCATTCGTAAAACATCGTTTTCTCGATTTTTCGCAATCTCCAAGCTAATCTGAGTAATTCACAAATTGTTCTATTACGAGGCCAAACTACTTTGATTAAAGGCAATGCTCGATTTCCGATTCTCGAAATA
>JAOZRY010001160.1 GCA_029939965.1 Bacteroidales bacterium
TCAGTCACTCTATTAAACAACCGGGGAATAGCCAATACCTAAGGAGTTTGTTGAAGTTAATTATACGTAACACTTCTTCCTTATTTATCATTAATTCACAAGTATTTGCTATGTTATTGTCCCCAAAAATACCATGTCTTTGATCAAAGTGAGCGGTCCCCCTGAGCCAACGATGATCGATTGGCCTCTTTTTCCGCAATAACTTTCATGATGTTATTTCCAACCAGTTGAAACGAATTAATGGAACATTAATGACACGTCGACAACATTACTGAGTCAATATAAGCACTTTACGTGGAATAAAATGATCTTAAGGTAAGGATATCCGCAATATTCTTTAATTCAAGTAACAATTTCAAATCATTTTGGAAAAAATTAAAATGTTTTCAATGTATTTTACTTCTTGAATGGAAAATGGTAGAACGACTTAAAGAATTTCTAAATTGTTGCAATATAAACCAAACTTACCCTGAATTCTTGGATGATAGACAAAAATTGGTAAAAACAATTACCTCGAGCTTAGATTATATCAAAGATTTTACATTTTATGATGCTTTGGCGAGTAAAACTCGGCTTCTGATCTATAGGTTAATCCAACAAGAACCGATGTGTAATTGCTCGCTTTCAAGGATTATCGGTTTGAGCGAAGGGTCAATTACATATCATATCAAAAAACTTGAAGGTGCAAACCTTGTGATTGGGCGGAATCGTGGCCATTTCGTCATTTACTATACCCCAGAAACGTTGAGGGTTGCTTTAGAAGAAAATCAATAGATGAGATTTTTGTTTTTTCTTCAGTTTGAAAATTTTCAAAACAATTCAAAATATTTAAATATGTTATGATGTACATTAAAATATGTCAATTAATCCGAATCAATATTTAGACATTGGCTTAAAATTCCATGGTCACAAATGCCCTGCGATGCCATTGGGGTTAAAAATGGCAAGTGTAGCCATGAATGCATTAAATGTTTCTCATGCTCATGCAGGTGAACTATTTGCTATTGTAGAATTGGGTGAGCATCATTGCGCAACATGTATAATTGATGGCGTGCAAGTGCTTACCGGATGCA
>JAOZRY010001161.1 GCA_029939965.1 Bacteroidales bacterium
CAGCTTGGTGGTATCTGCTGTACAGCCAATGAAATTCTTCAACGACATGGAGTTGAAATAGCAGGAACATTCCTTCAGCAGGAACTTGCAATTATAACTGGTGCCTGTGATGCAATGGTTGTTGATATTCAATGTATCTTCCAGAACCTTGCAAATGTTGCAAAATGTTTTCATACAAAACTTATTACAACCCATCCAATGGGTAAAATGGAACAAGACAATGCTATTCACATTGAATTTGATGAACATCATGCAATGGAAGATGCAACACGAATTGTAAAAATGGCTATTGAAAATTTTGAAAATCGTGGTGCTGAAGTCATGATACCAAATATCAAATCAAGCATGGTTGGTGGTTTTGGTGTTGAATCTATTAAGTATCATCTTGGCGGGACATTCAGAGGCACTTACTACACATTAAATGATAATATCATTAATGGTCGTATCCGTGGTGTTGCAGGTGTTGTTGGTTGTAATAATGTCAGAACAAGACATAATGAAGGTCATCTTACTGTAGTTAAAGAACTTATCAAAAATGATGTTCTTGTTCTTACCACAGGTTGTACTGCTATTGCATGTGCCATGGAAGGTCTTCTTACTCCTGATTCTGCTGCTGCTTATTGCGGACCTGGTCTTGCTGAAATCTGTGAAACTGTAGGTATTCCACCTGTTCTTCATATGGGTTCATGTGTTGACAACTCAAGAATCCTGCTTGCAGCTACAGAAGTTGTAAAAGCAGGCGGTCTTGGAAATGACATCAGTGATTGGCCAGTTGCAGGTTCTGCACCTGAATGGATGAGTGAAAAAGCCATCAGTATTGGACAATATGTTGTAGCTTCCGGCATCTACACTGTATTTGGTGTAACATTCCCAACTGCCGGTGCTCCTGAATTCAATGATTATCTCATGAAAGAGTATGAGAAAATCTATGGTGCCATGTGGGATTTTGAACCGGATCCAATCAAGCATGCTCATAAAATGATTGCTCATATCGATAAAAAGAGAAAAGAACTCGGCATTGATAAGGCAAGAGAGAGAGTTCTCATGGATATGGCTTCACGTCAGGCACTTG
>JAOZRY010000037.1 GCA_029939965.1 Bacteroidales bacterium
ATGATTCAACATTTTATTATTACACCATTTAGTTACCGGAATTTCTATTTTACAAAGAAAAAAGGACTCGATCCATTGAAACCAAAACGCCTTGAACACCGGTTCAGGATGTTTGAAATTGCTTGCCTGCCGGGTATTTTAAACCAGGAAAATCAGAACTTTACCTGGATTCTGATAGTTGACCCGGCACTTCCAGAAAAATATCGTAAACGATTAGAAACATTAATTTCGGTGAGAAGAGGTAGTTACCTTTTAGAATTTTCGGAAGAGATAAACCTTGCAAAGCTTAATTGGTTAAAACAATGGATTAAACCCCAAACAAAATATATTGTTACTACAACCATTGGCGATGATGATGCTTTGTTTGATGGATTTACAACCTACGTTTCTAATCATATAAACCAATTAAATGATTTATCAAAATTACCTCCGGTTTTATTTTTTGGAGCGGGAAATGAAGTTTTCTGGGATTTTTACTGGTCGAACAATGCGCCATTAGGCTACAAAAAACAGCGGAAAATGTTTGCTCCTTCAGCGGCAGGTTTTTCCGTTTGTTGTAAATATCCTGAAATAGACTTTTCGATATTTAGCTTTTCGCATGTTTCATCACAGTTTTTGTACAACCACAAAAATAAAATAGCGGCAAATGCGCCTGTAATTAAGGATCAAATTGCCAAAGAAACTAAACTGATAAAGGAAGCTGTAAAAATACCATTACTAAATTGGGATGGGATATTGACACAGGAAAATTACCACACTATTTCATTTGATGGGTTGCATACAGTAATTTTAAATCACCCTGACAACATTCAGTTTATGCGGTTTTTTGGTAATCCGTGGTGGCGCGAACCGGTAAATACCGAAAACTCTTTTGAGGGTGTTAGTCTCAATTTTGAGCTGGCAGCAGATTACATTAAAAAATACCGTAAATCCTGGCGGTTGTTTTTTTGGTTGGTAATTCGTCAGTTTATTTTTTTCGATGATGATTATAAAGGTGAAACGGCTTTTAATATATTCGTAAAAAGAATAAAAGGGGTAAGAAAGATTGCCTGGGGTGTTAGAAACATGAATTAAAACTTAAACAGATAATATATTGTTCAGGCCGTATAAAAGATCGTTGTCTATGATAAACAAAGCAATAAAAAACACCATCCTCTATAACCCGTTGGAATTACGGGAAATGGGGTTTACATATTTGTTAAAACATTCGGTAGTTATGATTTGTTGGTTACCGAAGTAATTTAAACATTCACTGATATATTAGAGAAACAAAAGAGTTCTATATAATTTTTAGTTATCAGTAATTTTACGGTCATCAATCACAGTAGTGGTAAAATCAAAACGGCGTTTCATCTCGATTTCCACATCTGATAGACCTAAATTTCTAAGGTATGACCACGAAACATCGATAAAAACCTTGCAATTCCACTTGTTTTCTAAATATTGTTTATCTGCGATTATTTTTTTTAAATTTTGCCGGTGAGCCTTGTATTCTGCTGTATTTTCCATATCGTTGAATCCGCCATGATAGACCCTTGATTCAGGTATATACATGATTTCGTAACCCAGTTTCCCGATGGAGAGTGAAAGATCCTTATCTTCTTCGCATAAAAAAAGGTTTTCATCAAATCCACCAATCATGTCAAATATATCTTTTTTAATCAATAAACATCCGGTCGGGTACCATATCATTTTCGTTTGTTGACTGACCATTTGATCGGTAATTTCTGCAGTTTTGAAAAGTCCCAGGCCGATTCTCATTTTACCATTTTCCTGATTATATACTCTGATACTGTTGGGTGATATGAGCACCCTGCCTTTTTCTGACAAGATCAGCGACCCGCAGGCAGCAATTAGGGTATTGCTTTCTGCGACATCAATAAGTGGTTCCAGCCAGTTTGGCCCAACTTTCATATCGTTATCCAGAAACAGGATAAATTTTCCGTTGGCAAGTTTTGCTCCCTGGTTTCTACCTTTAGTAGTTCCAACATTTTCTGAATTAAAAATTAATTTTACATTTTCTCTTGTGCCATATTTATTTTTCAGCCAGGCAATAATCGATTCTGATTTGCCCATGTCCACTATAATTATTTCGACCGGCAACTTTGTATGTTCAAATATACTTTCTATACAACGTTCGGTGAATTTTTGCCGAAGTAGCGAAAGAATAATAATGGATACAATTGCTTTATTGTTCTTATTACTATTCATGTAAATTCTTTAGTTCTGTGTAATTGATCATTGTAAAACCCGAAAGTAGTTTCCTCATTTTATTATGAATAAATGTATGATAATCGTGATAACGTAAAAAGAAATCAAAGAGTTCATTTTCCTGTTCCCGACATTTCATTGCAGGGTGTATAACAAGGTGATGAACCCCTGCCGGCAGGTTTTTAATAGTTTGAAAATAGGTGCGCATTCTTCTATTTGGATTTTCCCGGGCAAGCTTACGGTCGTAAAGCATAGTGTAGCTGTCGGCAACAGAAAAACCGGCTTTTTTAAGTTTTTCTGCTTCCTGACTGTAGTTTGCAATGTCTATATCCAGTTGTAAAACAATGGGTAAATTATATTTTCCTGCCACCTTTATGTAGCAATCCATCAGATGCTGATTTCTTTCAGTAAAAATCATGTGTGTATCAAGGTGGCTCAGTGTAAGGCCGGCATCAGCAAGCTTTTCCACCTGAGCTGAAAGTTCTTTAACAACGTCTTGCGTTGTCGCATTTTCTACCACCTCTTCAACTGAGGTCCACAGGAGATTTTTCGAATTATAGAGTGTGGGAACGAGGTTTTTGGATAAAACCGCTGTCCATGGATAATTTTCCTGCCATTCGTTTGTTAGTGTGAGGTGGACGCCCACGGGAATATCACGCTTTTTTATTTCTTCAATGGCCTCATCGGTTGCAGGAGTGCTTGCCATGACACTCATGGATGAAACCCTTCCCTTGTCGTACAGGTCAAAAGCAGCATTATTTACCGATTTGTGCATCCCCACATCATCAACATTGATTATCAACACTCTGGAAGTTTCTTCAAAATCTAATAACTTTAGAATCTGACTTTCAGCATGTTTTGATGGTTTTTTGAAAAAACTAAGCTTCATATATTTTGTGTTTGAATCAATGAATTGAAATTTTAGATAAATCAGACATCTTTCAGAATGTTATTTTGTTTAACCATATTAAGCAAAGCGGTATAATTTTCAACAATTTCGGAGTAGGGGCGGGGATAGGTTTTTTTTAGATCGGAAATAACGGGTGATGGATAGGTGTTTAAATATTCAAAAATTCGGGAAGTGGCTTTCTCCCACCGGCTTTCATTCAATAAATCATCCTCATAAACAATCTTTATATGATCCAGATTTTCAATTATTTTATTTTCGAATGTTTTGTTATTAATTAATAATTTTATCCAATCCAGAAATTTATCGGGATTGATTGTAACTTTTTGAACATCCGCTGACTTGTTTGATGTATTGTGCCAAAAGTTAGTTTGCATAGCAACAAAATGAGAAATGCTCTGCAGGAAGTGGTTGTTCCTGTAAATATGGATAAACTTCCATCCTTCCCGTTGTAATTTCATCAACACTTGTAAAGGTTGATAAATTTGATAATACAGAAGTGTAAAACCATAAATGGGTTTTGGGGAGAAAGCACTTCGCAATTGAAAAAAATGATATGGGAATTTATTGGCAGCTTTTACTAAGAGTGGATGCGTAACATAATTGTCTTTCACATTCAGCAACTCGCCTTCGCAATTGATTTCGGGGTGCGAATTGAGTAATTTCTTCAGTAAGGTACTACCCGATCGTCCCTGGCCAAAAATGATAAATTTGGTTTTAGGTATCATTTTCAGTCTCTTTTGGATGATTTGAATTGATTGGGAATTAAATGGCTAAATGCTGTATTACTCAACGAATCCATTAACGCATCAAAATTTTCAACGATTTCGGAATAGTGCCGTGAATATGTTTTTTTAAGGGCAGAAGTAACCGCAAAAGGATTTGCCCCAAGGTATTCAAAGAGTTTTTGGGTGGTTTTGGGCCAACAGGCCTGATCCTGCAGATTATCTTCATAAACAATATGGTATGGGTTTATTCCTTCTAAGATGTTTCCCTCATTTTTTTCTCTTTGCATCCACCAGTTAATTTCATTTGTCAGTTCATCAATTGTGATATGTGTTGTAAACCTTGCCCCTGGTTTGTCCGTCCACCGATGCCATAAGTTGGTTCTTTGGGCAAAGAGGTTTGAGAAACACTGAGCCAGAATATCGTTTCTGGAAACAGAAACAATTTTCCACCCTGAAAGATAAAGCTGTTTAATAACTTTTTCGGGATGATGAAGTTGATGATCCAATACTGAAAAACCATAGATCAAACGCTCCGAAAGCCGGCAATGAGTTTCGATATATGATTCCGGGTTTTTCATAATAAAGCTGCTCATTTGCCTGGCTTTGCTATGATTTGGGTTCAGTATGAATATTTCACCATCGCATTGAATATCTGGGTGGGCATTTATAAGATTCCGCAGTAGCGTACTTCCTGATCGTCCTTGTGTGAAGAGAACAAATTTTGTTTTTTTTCTGATCAGCGACATGCTTTTATTTTTTCATGCGTTTTCGTGCCAGTGCTGCCCGTAGCAGCGAAGTGTAGTCTTTTAAATGCTGGCGCTTATAAATACCCATGTTAGTTGTGTGAATACGTCTTTTTAAAACAACTTCATTTGACATGTGAAATTTCAACCCCATATCTTTTGCCCGGCTAAACCAGTCGATGTATTCACCCAATTCTAATTTTTCATCAAACCATCCCACTTTCAGGAAAGTTTCCCTACGAATGAGCATCGCTCCCGCCACATAGCCGGGCATTTTTTTTAACTCTGCATGTAGTTTGTTTTGATTTTCGATCGGCAATTCCAGACTGATGAATTGTTCTACCTGACCAAAAACCATATCAATGTCCGGGTTGTTTTTTAGATAAGCAAGTTGGGTTTTTAATTTGCCTGCAGTCCAAAAATCGTCAGCATCAAGAAAGGCCAGGAATTCACCTTTAGAATTGTTAACCCCAAGGTTTCGCGCGGCACCAACCCCTTTGTTGGTTTGGTGTTGGTAAAGCGAAATCTGCGATCCGAATTTGGTTGCTACATTTACACTACCATCGGTTGAACCATCATCCACAACAATAACTTCCAATGGTTTTTCTTCTTGTTTCAACACGCTTTGAATGGCTTGAGCCAAATATTTTTCAGTATTGTAAACTGGAATAATTACGCTTATTTTTTGATTTTCGGACATAGAGAATAGTTTATTATGACTTAATGGTTTTTAGTTTTGGAAATCCCTTAAACATTCCTTTTCCGGCGAGTTTTCGCCGGAAAAGTGAATTTTTAAAAACTTCGGCTACTCCCATTCTTAATTTTTTAATATCATTAGAATAATTATTATCATGAATACGGTATAAATGAGTTGGTTGACCGTGGACACTGAATAGCACTTCATTTTCTGCTGCACGCACAATCCAGTCGAAATCGCTGGCATGATAGGTCATATCCTCAGCAAACAGGCCAATTTCCTCAAACACTGATTTACGAAAAACGCCACTCGATAACAAAAAATATTGGCCGGAATCTTTTAACCGGTTTGCAAAAGCAGAATTTTTATCCACAGTTTCAGAAATTAATAATTTGGTGGTGCCTACATCTACCTGGGCTTCAGCAAACCGCTCCAGCCTTTCTACCTGAATCTCCAACTTATTTTCAGGCCACATATCATCCTGATCCAGAAATGCAATAAGTTCACCCTTCGCCTCCCCGATGCCAATATTACGGCCAAAAGCAGGATCTCCTTTGTGTTGTTGTTTTATAAAACGGATGTTTCCATTTTGGTTCTTTACAATTTCTTCGGTCTTATCTGTTGACCCATCATCAACCACAATGATTTCCTTTACAGGATAGGTTTGCTTGTTTATACTTTCTATGGCTTCTGCAATAAACTCTTGGCCGTTGTACGAAGCAATGATGACACTAATTTTTGATGTTTTCATTTCTTATGAATTTCATGATCATTTCTGTTTTGTGTTTAAAAACGAATTTAATCTTTCCGGGTTTTTGATGTTTGGCAAAGGTACTGGGTTTTCGGGATTAAGCTGCCGCCGCCGGTCTAAGGATTTCTTAAATGCCCTGAGCAAATACATATTTGTATTTTTCACATCAATGGTCATATTACTTTCGTGCAGACGGTATAGATAAACCATTTCTTCGAGCACGGAAATTATTATTCCACCTTCGATGGCTCGTAAAAACCAGTCGATGTCTTCGCTGAATTTCAAGGTTTCGTCGAAAAGCCCGATTTTATCGAAAACACTTTTTTTAAATAAACCTGTTCCGAGGCTAAGTGATAATACGGGTTGTTCGTCAATGTTTTTAGCAAAGTGGGGTGGGGGTGTAGTACCGGGCGAGACAAACCGTTTAATATAACCCTGAACAATTTCGATATCTTTGTTTTCCGCAAAAAGCACAAGTTGGGATGATATTTTATGTTTTAACCAGATATCATCAGCATCAATAAAAGCAACATAATCACCATAGGCCAATTCGATGCCTTTGTTTCGGGCAGTAGCCACACCGGTATTTTGTTGATAATGATATTTAATATTGCCGTTGAGGGTTTTTACAATTTTTGCAGTGTTATCGGTGGAGCCATCATCCACAACAATAATTTCGAGTGGCTCATACTTCTGATCAAACACACTTTCGATTGCTTCTTTAATATAGCGATCGCCGTTTAATACGGGTATTATAACACTGATAAGTGGTTTTTTCATGTTTCACAATTTTTTATCCTCCGATTGCCAAAACTTCATCACTTCATCAACGTTGTTGAGTTTCGGGAAATTAAAAGCAACACTCTTACCCGCTTTTCTTCGGCGGGCGAGCATTTTTTTATGCACTTTTACCAGGCAGGTTGATACAAGTTTTTGGTTTCTTGAAATGTTTCTTCGGTGTGTACGCTGAAAGATCACTGTTTGTTTATGAATAATGATATGTACTGATGCTTCCCTGGCACGTAGAAACCAATCAGCATCTCCACCCGACTGCAATTCTTCATCAAAAGAACCAACTTTCCTGAAAACACTTTTTCGAAATAAAGAGGCACCCAGATTTAGCAAAAAACCACCTTGTTCTTCAAACATTTTTTTTGCATCTTCCAATCTTTGCGATAAGGAGATTTTTTTTGTAAAACCAATAATAGCTCCGATTTGCGGCTTTTCATCGAGGACACTCAATTGTATTGAAAGTTTATTTTCAACCCACACATCATCGGCATCAAGAAATGCGATATATTTTCCGGTAGCCAGTTCAAGGCCTTTGTTTCTGGCGGCATAAGAGCCTTTGTTTTCCTGATAAACATATTTTATTTCTTTACCCGTCATTTCAAGTATTTCTGTAGTATTGTCTGTGGAACCGTCGTCCACAACAATTACTTCAACCGGTTCGTATTGTTGCTCAAAAATGCTGTTGATTGCTTCTGTGATGAAAGCCGCACCATTGCGAACAGGAATAATCACACTAATTTTAGGATTATTCGCATTTGTATTTTTTATTTCAGGTTTTGTGGGTTCTGTTAAACCTGTTCTTTTCCTTTCCAGTTTCTTTTTAAATACCTTGAGCATGTTCAATTCTACCAGGTTTTTTCCCTTGGTCATGTTGGCTTCATGCCGGCGCACAAATAGCGTTACCTCATCCAGCCGTTTCATTTTAATCTTTATTTCCCTGGCTCTGTTGTACCAGTCGGCATCTTCACCAAATCTGAGATCAGGGTCGAAAAGCCCCACTTTATTAAAGGCAGATTTTCGATACACACCGGCACCAATGTAATTCGGAAAAGATTCTTTAGGGTTTCCGATATAATCAATTTTCTCATCATCATCCATACTAAAAAGTTGAGCATAGCCACGTACCAGATCCAAATCCGGGTTTTCGATAAGCTCCTTCATTAGCACGTCCAAATTTTTCTCCGGCCACAAATCATCTACATCAAGAAAAGCAATGTACTCTGCCGAAATATCTCTGATGGCCTTGTTTCTTGCAGATGCAGGGCCAGAATTTGGCTGGTGAAAGTAACGAACATCAACATCCAGATTTTCTACAATTTCCTTGGTGTTATCTTCTGAACCATCATCAACAATAATAATTTCGATGGCCGGATAGTTTTGACTCAAAATATTTTCGATAGCTGTATTAATGAAATGTGCACCATTATGAACCGGAATAATTATACTAATCAAGGGCTTTTCTTTTTCATCAACAGGCTGTTTTTTTGTTGATGAAAAAGCTTGTGGATTATCAATAAAGGAAGCTATAGTTTTAGTAATTTTATCAAAATTACTTCCCGGTTTTAAGGTAAAGCATGGAAGCATTGAGATAAATTGGCTGATATATTTTTGTGTATGCATACCAACGCCGGGCAATTGCGACATGGTGGTAAAAGACATGGCACGTTGAATAGGCCAAAATGAAGCCGGCTCGATAACCGTTTCCTCTACCGGCATTATTTGTGGGGTTAGAATTGCCTTTAGAGGCATTTCATCAACGATTTGCTCTTTCAGCTTTGGATAAAGAAAAAGGACTTCTTTTTCCTGATTTTCTTTAACCCTTTTTCCGGCAAGCGGTTTTAAATTTGGAAACCTGTGCATATCTTCCAGATTTAATTTAGCTGTGCTGTAAAGGCTGTAAACTTTGGGTTCGGGGTCTTTTTTAATAATTACATAATCATCGCCGAGGTATTTTAACCCGCCATTCAGGCAGGTTATTGCTGATGTTGACTTACCGGAGCCTCCCTTGCCGGTTATTAAAACAGCCCCATTTTTGGTACCCACTGCTGCTGCATGCATCAGTTGACCACCATTTTTTTCTATCCACCACTGTATAATAGTTCTGAAAGGAGAGGAATAAACCCAGTACGGAAATCCATTTGGGTTTTTTACCCAGTACACGGCTGTATTGGTTTTTAAATCCATCACATTTACCGAATATTCACTCCAGTGAAAAGCTGTTTTTATGCGTTTGCTGTTGAACCCCCAAATATCGCCACGATCGGTAAAATCGGCCCATTCGCAGGGTGGGGGAGGCATTTTTATTCCGGTTGAGTTGGAGTCCCAAACATGAATGGTTAAATCAGGATTTTCTACAGGTTTTATTCTGAGGTGTTCAAAAGCCGGAGTAAGCCAGGGTAGGAGAGAAGTGCCTGCAAAATTAAGACACACTACATTTCCTGCAATCCGATAATAAAGGTTTATCTCTTCGGTTTTGCCTGCGGCCAGTTTAAAAATATTTAAACACCGGTTATAAAACTGTATTTGTTCTAATTCTGATTTTTGTGGTCTGTCTGTCATATCGAAATCATTTTCTATTTCAGCGCACGCTTTCTATCTAATGATTCCCTCATCATTTTAAACACATTTTTCTTACTATCGCCAACCTAACGAACTGTAAGATTAGCTCCGTGAATCCTGCGTTTAATAATAACAAGAGGGATTCGGGCCATCGGGATATTCGCCTCATTTGCCCTTAACAGCCATTCGGTATCTTCACCAATATTATAATCAGGATTAAAAAGCCCAACCCTGTCGAAGCAAGATTTTTTTACCATTAAAACACACGTGCCCGATCCATTTTGTGGATTATCCAACCACTCTTGTTTAATACTTGGGGGTTTGGGGCAATCATTTTCAAGAAACATTTGTTGTTTGCCAAGAACATATTCGATGTTAGGATGGTTTGAAAAATACCCGATGGTATATTTAAGTCGGTCTGGAATCCAGATGTCATCGCTATCAAGAAAGGTTATGTAGGCTCCTTTTGCTGCCTTAATGCCAACGTTTCTTGCCACTGAAACACCTTTGTGTTTCCGGGAGATAATTTTTACATCAGTAAACCCGGAGGCAATTCGGGCAGAATTGTCGGTTGAACCATCATCTACTACAATAATTTCTTTTGGCTTGTAGGTGTCGGTAAAAATACTTTCGAGAGCCTCACCGATAAATTTTTCGCAGTTATAAACCGGGAGGATAATACTTACAAGAGGGTGTTTTGTATAAACATCTTTGTTAATACTATCATTTCTGTCCATTACTATTATGTGTTACATTGTTAGCGATATATTATGGGGGTGCAGACCACCATTTTTTATTACAAATATTTCATCAGCATGATTCACCACCGACATATCATGGCTGATAATCAAGATGGCCGGGTTGTGGCTGAGCATTTTAATATTTCCCATTATTTCTTTTACAGCATTATTATCAAGGTGGTTGGTTGGTTCGTCGAGTATAAGCAAACCGGGTGTTCGTAGTAAAGCTCTGGCAATGGCAATTTTTTGCCGTTCTCCACCCGATAACAAAACCCCGCTATCACCAATTTGAGTATCATATTTGTCCGGTAAATGTCTGATAAAATCGTCAGCAAGCGATAAACGCGAAACCTCTATAATCTGGTTGTCTGTGGCATTGGGATTCCCATAAAAAATATTCTCGCTTATAGTTCCGGGAATAAGTGGAGGGTGTTGGGTTACAACCCCAATATGCTTTCTGAGTTTTTGCAGATCAATATTTTCAAACAGCTCATTTTCGGCGGTAATAATGCCGGATTGTGGTTTATAGAACCCTAAAATTAAATTGATAATGGTTGATTTGCCCGCTCCGTTTGATCCAATTATGGCGTAATGATTACCGGGAATTATGCTGAGGTTAAGATTAGATAAAACAGGTTTTTTGGTGTATTTGAAAGAAACCGATTGAAGAGCAAGATTACCCGTAAAATTAATTTCTTTACTGCCGGAATAGGGAATAGTTTCTTCGTTTTGAGCAATTTCAAACAGTTTCAGCAGCGATTCGTTTCCTGATACAATTTTCGTATAAGCGTTACTTATTGTATTCAATTGGCTTTGCAGATGGTTTGATGCCATGTAAAATGCAATTAAATCTCCAATGGTCATTGTACCCCACGACACCGAAATACCTCCGCCTACCATTACCATAATCCCGATAATTCCCACCAGAAAGGTTTGGAACTGAGCGTTAACAGTAAAGATATAAATCATATCCTTACTCTCTGTTTTTAGGTTATTAATAATTTGTTCGTGCTTTTCCTTCTCCTGTTTTTCTGTTGATTGAATTTTAATTATATCCATAAAATTCATAACATAAAGAATGCCTTTGCTAAAAGCTTCAAATGCCCTTTGAAAAGAGAAAACCCGGGTTTTGATTTTTCTCCCCATATAGCGATTAAAAAAAAACAATACAGGGATAAAGAAAATGATGATTAGAAACAGAAATCCATTGAGGTAAATCAGAACAGCGCTTAATCCTGCCAGTATGAGTACTGAAGGAAACAACCCGGAAATCAGGACGTTAATCATGCCACTTATACGCTCAGTGTCCTGAATAATTCGGGTATGTAACAGCGGCATATCTTCGCGAGTGTAATACGAACGGGCAAAACCAAACACCTTTTCCAACAAATCAACACGAAGTTTTCTTATCGATTCGGTTATAGTTTTGATGTATATGTTTCTAATATATAAAGTAAAAAAAACATTGAAAAGGCGAATACCAAGGATGGTTAGACCAATTAAGAAAAATGTTTGAATCTGTTTTTGTGGAATAGCTACATCAAACAGGTAGCGAATAATCAAAAGGATTGGGATAATGAGCATCGATTGAAACACAAAACCCAAAGATGTAAAAACCAGTTTCTTTTCGCTTCCCTTAAAAAAATGATAAAAATACCTCCACGCCTCTTTTGAGAAGTAAGGTAATTTGCTGTTTATTTTTTTATTGGAAAATATCATTGTTTACCGCTTCGGGTTAGTATTATTCTTTTTTAAGAAAAGTGACACCTGATAAACCAAAATCCCAAAATACGGCTTACCCCTGGTTCTGTAACGCATGTATTTAAGAAACCCTATTTGCCTTCCCCAAAAACTATTTTTCGAGGTTTGGCGTATATATCCTGCATATACCGAATATATTTTTTCATAAAAAGTTTCGGGGGTTTTATCGCCATACTTTTGAGCATGGTTAAATATCAATCTGTCAGCGGAGGTTACTTTTATTTTGTTTATCTCACTAAAAAAATCTTTAGGTATATCAGCATGAAACTCCTTAGCGAGATATTTTAAAGCATCTTTCATGTAAAGAACAACCCTAAACTTTTTTGTATGGTGTAATAACCTTTCCCAATCAATTTCATAATCCGGTGAGTATAAAATTGCCATAGCATCTGCAATCCATCGGATTGGAGGTTCCGGATTGTAGCGGAGTCCGTGTACGATAGTATGAAAAAAAAGATCTGTTACACAAAACGAAAGTGTTTTGATTCCGCCAACCTGAAAGGGGATAGTATTTCCCCAAAAATCATCTTCCGAAATATTATCGTGAGCCTCAAAAATAGGATGCCAATGCAGGTCGAGTTCCGTTTTATTTTTATCAGTAAATGTTACACTCCGACCGTATTTTAAATTGTACTCAAGGTATTGTGGATTATGAAGCTCCCAACCGTATTTTTTTAATAATTCCACAGCTGAATCAGCCTTTGAAAAAAGAATTAATATATCCATGTCGGCCATGGGTCGGGTGCTGTAATTTTTGTAAATAAGAATAGAAAGTGGGATACCTTTCATCACAATGGTTTTTATTCCCGCCTGATGAAATAACTTTAAAACACTTCCTGTTTTATAAAATAAAAACTGGTTTTTGGACCACGAATTTCTGTAAATGCCTTTTAATCGGGGCATTAACTCATCAGTTACATCATTATTGTGCAGGTTTTGATATAACAAAGGAAGCATCCGGAAGGAGGCATATTCGATATCCTTTTCAAAATCAACCAAATTTTTCCACTTCCTGAATGCAGTAAGCATTTCCTCTCCTCTAAGCAGTGCTGCTTTTAGTAATAATTCTTGCGATACTAACGGAAATGGGCTTCCTGATGTATGACTCATAAAAATGTATTAACTTATGGTAACCTCTAAAAATGCAAATTTCTACGTTGCTGCACAAATTTAAAATCCTCATTTACAAGAGTAAACTCCGGTATTAAATTCGCTTGCGCCTTCAACTTTACTATTTTCAGAAATTACCTTATTGGTGTTTGGAAGTTTTATTTTTTACCTTGGTCATCTTCCAGACCATCCTTACTTTCGGGCCAACCCTTTTCGTCAACATCGTGTATTGGATCGAGCAAAAGCAAATCCTGCATATCAGAATATTTATTCACTTTTGGTGCAGTGAAATTTTTAGCAGATTTTTTTAATTGTTCTTCAATTTCAGAAGTATCGTCAGGCGGTAATTCGTCAGTTGCTTTTACAAGTAGATTTTCATTTATTAGTTCTGCAACAAATGCCATAACCGTAATTTCAATCTCTTCTTTTAATTTGGTGTTTTCTCCTGTCATCAGGGCTATTACTTTTTTCCGGTCACCTTTTTTTGCAATATAATCCCAAATGATGGCTCCCGGACCATCGAGGCTGAAATAATTTCCGGAATTCAAATCAAGTAAAATGGTCTCCCCATCAATAGTTTCATGCACAACGTTAGGCTCGTTTACTTTGAGTAGCTCTGTAGGTATCATTATTATTAAGTTTTTTTATGAAAAGTACTAATAGACAAAACTAATACAATTTTGATTTTACTACCATTTCTAATGGTAAACAATGATTCTGTGGTTCTGTTATAAATTTGATTATAATGATGAAATGCAACAAGGCGACAAGGGAACAATGCTATAAGGAAACAATGCAATAAGGAGACAAGGAGACAATACGATAAGGAGACAAAGAGACAAGGGAACAATACGATAAGGAGAGAACCATTGAACCATTGAATCATTATACCATTGTATCATTAAATCATTGTACCATTAAAGCATTAAAGCATTTTTTTATGTTCCACAAAATTCGCAGTAGAACCACAATTTTAAGATTATAGTATGTGTTGGCTACCAACATTAAGCTGGACAAATTGAAGAAAAATAGCCATCCCGCACATAAT
>JAOZRY010001162.1 GCA_029939965.1 Bacteroidales bacterium
ACCAAAAACGTATGAAATAATCAGGCGAAAGATTTCTTTTGAAAGTTCTACTTTTGCCGATCATTTTAAAATTGATGAAATGCCAAAAATTATTATGCACAACCAGGTAAGTCTGGACGGCTCAGTTTCCGGATTCAAAATGGATCCAGTTCTGTATTATGGAATTGTAAACGAATTTGAAGCTGAAATGTACCTTGTTGGCTCCAACACGGCTTTGTTAGGGATCGAAACGTTTTCTAAAAATGCCCCACATGAAGAGTCCACCGATTTTAATAAACCTGAATCGGTAAAAAATGACCCCACACCGCTGTGGGTAATACCCGACAGCGAAGGAAAACTTGAAGGGTGGCTGCACGTATATCGCCGGCACAAGCATTGCCGGGATGTTGTAATCCTCCTTACGCAAGAAACACCAAAGTCGTACATTAATTATTTAACCCTGAGAAAATACAACTATATAATTGCCGGGAAACAAAAGGTACAATACAATTTAGCTTTTAAAAAACTACATGAGCAGTTTCATTTCAAAACTATGGTTACAGATAATAGTGGAGTTCTTAGCAGTATTTTGCTCGAAAACGGTTTAATTGATCAGATTAGCATACTTGTATCACCCACGTTAACAGGAAAGAAACCCCCGAAACTTTTTAGAGAACTCACACTCGGAAAACGTGTAATAAAGCTATTTCCACAAAAAGCCAGCATACTCCCAAGTAATGATATCCTGCTGCTGTTTGATGTAATAAAATAAGATTCTGTAATTAATTTTATCGATAAGCTTTTCTAACAGCATTCTGCTTCGATGATTAAATTATTTTGTTATAATCCCTAATCCCGTACAAGCTTGAAAATAGATTGGTTGATGTATAAATTAGTTACTGATTTTGGGCATCTTTCATTTCTCGGTTTACCCTGTTAAATAGATTGCTAATATGTACTTTATATTTAACAGGGTGAACATTTTGCGTGTGTATGAAAACCTTATTTTTTTTTAAATTAAACCTTAATAGAAGAATGAATGAATTACTCAACTCAACCTTATTACCTTATTATATGGCTGAGAATATGCAT
>JAOZRY010000426.1 GCA_029939965.1 Bacteroidales bacterium
GCGAGCAGTTGTAAATAACCCTGGATTAAAAGCTCCTGCAATTGCTAAAATCATAGATAAGAGTTTATCTTCAACAGAACGCTATATTAGAAAACTAAAAAATGCCGGACTAATTGAATATCGGGGTGTATCGAAGAAAGGAGGGTATTTTACAATCAATACAATATGAAAACGCCAATCCCTCAATATCTTTGCACATTGCCAGATTGCTTATGTAAATCGATAATCCACCGGAGAATGACCGCGGCAGGGATTGGAGTGGTAGCTTACTGAAGTGGCCGCTGATATTTTTGTTGGCCGGCGTAGGCTGACGAAGGAAGCCCACGTACGGCTTACAAAAATACAGCGGGCACGAAGTAACTACAAACGGAAAGCCTGTAGCCGCCCAAAAACAGAACTTAGCAAATTTCCATTTTTATCAATTTTTCAGATTACGATTGTTTTCCTGAAAAGTTTAAAATTACTGAGTTCATAACTTATTTCGCCACGATCCTTATTTGTTCATGAATTTATTTCTTCCTCTTTTTCGTTGCTTCATCCATTTTCATTACAATCCCAATTTTCTTTTTTCCGTCAATTTTAATCACTACAGGGTTTTCGAAGCGGATGTGTTTGATAAATTCATCCTCATAAACCGGCTTGAATTGATCGAGGTAACTGGTGTCGTAAAAACCATCATCGATAAATGGATTGATTGTAAAATAACCAACCCTGAATGAGGTAAGGTTCTGAAAAAAATGGGTTCCCTGGCTGGGGTCGATTCGGTAATTTTTAAGACCTGACTCCACGATGAGCCTGGCAGCCGAAATCTGAGGCCATTTTACCGGTATGCCCAACCATGGGTCGGTGGAACCCCAACGTCCGGGGCCGACCAAAATATAGTTTTTTCCTTGGGTTAAAAACCTTTCATTAACCTGTCCTACTTTTTCGGCAATTTCCTGAGTTCTCGCGGCATCAAAACTCTCTGGCTTTACAAACACAAAATCGTGGATATCATCAATAATTCCGTTGCCCAAAGCATTTTGAGCTGTAAGAATGGTTTTCTCCTTCCCAATTTTACTCAAATCTTCATCGATAGATTCGTTGCTATCAACAATTGGTCTGATTTGCAAAACATAGAAAGTAATGGGTTGGTTTTTTGGCACATTCAAATCTACCGCAAATTCAATTTCTATTCCTCTGTTCATCTCCTTCTGGCCAATTTTAAGAATAGTATCCAGAATTTCGGCAAGCGGAAAAATATTGTGTTTAAGAATGTGCGCAAAAGTAATCACACGTTTTCCGCTATGATTCACTCCATCGCGAAGCATATTATTTTGATAATCGTAGGTAGAGGCTACCCACTTGAGCGAATTATCTTTTTCGGCTTCCTTAACTCTTAGTTGCAAAAGATTAATGGCATCATCGGTGCAAGCTTGAAAACTGTCGGCTTTGAGATCGAGGGCAAAAAAGGTACGTTGTGTTTCGGTAAGTGCCATTTCGGCGGAAGCCATTTGGAGTACTTTTTTAGGGTATTTGGGCGAAAATCGCAAAGTGTTTCCTCCATCAACAATATATTTACCAAGCCCAAAAGCAATATTGGCAATACCATCTTCGGGTTGTTCGGGTTCGATGGGATAGAAATTTACGGATCGTGCAACGCCCGAAATTGTTGGATAAAAACGATCGCTATATTTTTTACCACATACTTCCTGCAACACAATTCCCATTTTTTCTTCATCAATTACGTTTAAAGTTGCCGACATATAATCTTTACTATCCTTAAAAAAAGCCGAAGCATATACACTTTTAATTGCAATGCTTAACTTTTCGATCATCAGGCGTTCATCGTCGAGGATGTTGGGAATCATATATGTAGAGTAAATTCCGGCAAACGGCTGATAATACGAATCTTCGAGCAGGCTTGATGAGCGGATAGCGATGGGATTACGGGATACCGAAATAAGTGTGTAGAGGTCTTCGTGAATCTTAAAGGGCAGTCTGGCGGCCACAAATGCGTCCAGAATCTCTCTGTCGGAACTATTTGAAAGAGCAATATCAAAAAGATGATTTTCTTCCATGAACTCATCAAAAATATCTGTACTCAAAACAACAGTACGTGGAATTGTAATAACTATATTGTCGAAACGATCGATTAGGTTATTGCGTTTTATCATCGAATCGAGGAAAGCTAACCCACGTGCCTTTCCTCCTATTGATCCTTCACCAATTCGGGTAAAGGTAAGGTATTCATCAAACTTTTCGCGGTGAAATTCGGCAATAATACCCCTTCCTTTATGAATGCGGTATTTAGCAATGGCATCATACAAATATCTCCTGATTTCATCGATATCTGCGAAATCTTTGAGTTGAAATTGCTTAAATAAATCTGCCAGTGAAAATAATGCTCTGGCTCTTAACCATTTTGAGATATGGTTTCTGTTAATATGATATAGAAATGACTCATCAGGAACATCAAACAGTGATTCTTGTAAGCTTTTCAAATCGGCTGCACGTCGGATTTCTTTACCGGTTTTGCAATCTTCAAAAATAAACGGACCAAATGCGAAAAACTGGGTAATGAATTTGCGCAACTGCAACGATAGAGTTTTAGAGTTTTTGTTGATAAACCCCACTTTTATTTCCTTGGCAATTTCTTTCACACCTTCATCGGACGATTGCAAAAGTATTGGCATATATTTGTTATGAGCTTTCACCATTTTGCAAAAATGCAACCCAGCCATTTTATCTTGCTTTCCCATGCGTTTGTAGCTCATGTCGGAGATAATTCCCAATAAATTGTTTTTGTATTTATGGTATAATTCTTCGGCCTCTTCATAAGATGTGGCAAGTAAGATTTTGGGTCTTCCACGCATACGCTGCATTTTCTGGTGCTCGTTGAGGCCTTCGGTCATAAAAGATTTCGACTGCTTAAAAATTATTTTATAAATATTAGGAAGATACGATGAATAGAACCTAACCGAATCTTCGACCAAAAGAATTACTTGAACACCAACATTTTTTACATCATACTCCACGTTCATTTTGTCTTCGATTAGCTTGATTATGGCAAGTAAAATATCGGCATTGCCCAACCAGCTAAATACATAATCGAGTTCTTTTAGTTTTCCTGAATCAAGCTTTAGAGTAACCTCGCGCGAAAATGGTGTTAACAATACAACCGGAATCTCTTCATATTTCTTTTTGATGTCCGAAAAAGTCTCCTCATCGAATGCACTGAGCATAAAAATTACCAGATCTATGTTTTCTTCCTCAAGTATTTTGTGCGCATCCTTTTTCGAGTTGGCCTGAATAAACTGCGGAGGGTAACGCAAATTAAGCGAAACATATTCATTAAAAATCTGCTCATCAATTCTTCCATCATCTTCCAGAATAAATGTATCGTATTTACTGGCAATAAGCAGTACATGGTAAATCCGCTTTTTCATCAGGATGTTAAAGGCGGTATCGTTAAACACATACTTACGGGAAATATTATTGGTGTTGTTCTCCATAATGATTAAAACTATTTTTAGCAAAAGTAATTAATCTGTGCCTACTTTTTGGAAACAATACTGTATTGTATTATTGTACCGAAGGTAGTACAAAATTGGTTCTACTGCGAATTTAGTGGAACATACAAAAATGATTTAATGATTCAATGATTCAATGCAATAATGGGCTACCCGCATAAAGTTGGACACTGCTAATTATCAATTCATTATAAATTAGCCTCCTGCATGTGCGCATAGCCTCTTAATTTGCAAAACTAACCAACATGTTGTTTAAATATTTTG
>JAOZRY010001163.1 GCA_029939965.1 Bacteroidales bacterium
CCAACCCAAAAAAAATATCGACAGGATAATTGAAGCATATCTTAAAATAGCCGACAAAGAGGGTGTCCCTGATTTGATTCTGCTCATTCCGGGGTACAACAAAAAAGTTTCACATCCAAAAGTAAAACTCCTTACCGAACAACTAAGCCGCGAAAAGGTAGCCGGTTTATTGCAAAATGCATTTGGTTTTATTTTTCCCTCCCTGCACGAAAGTTTTGGCCTGCCCATTCTGGAGGCAATGGCTTGTGGGGTCCCGGTAATTACATCAAATGTTACAGGTTGCCCCGAAATTGCCGGTGGTGCTGCCTTGCTGGTAAACCCCAGAAATACTGATGAGATTGGCGAGGCCATGTTGACGTTGGTCGAAAACAAAAAGCTGAGACAAGAATTGATTGAGAACGGAATAAAAAGGAGCAGTACTTTTAGTTGGGAGAAAAGCGCATTAATGCATTTTGATATTTTTAAAGATGCTTATAATAAATTCAGTAAACGAAATAAATAAATTCTTAATCCGATGGAGGGATAAATTTTATGTTCATCTTTCCAAACGCTTTATAACTTCTTCGTATGAAAGAGCTTTCACTTTTCCGGCACTATAAGCATCATATCTTTTTTCAGACTCACTAATCCAATTATTCTGGATTTCCATATCCGGCCTGTCTAAACTTTCAAGTATTAGTTCAACTAAATGAATTTTTTCTAACGCTTTTAAGCCTAATACTTCTTGTTGAATATCTTGATTTATCATTTTGAGGCACCCTTCAGATTTATATTTTATCCCTATCTCATTTACTACACTGCAAATATCTGCATTTAATTGCATAATATGCAAAAATAAATTGATGAATTTAATGACGTATTATTTAGAATAATCCTGATGCAGATTAACACAGATTGTTTATTATATAAAAACTACATTTTTTTCTTAACAACGTAGTTGTTGAATAATCAGAAGAAAAACCCTAAATCCACACAGCAAAAATATCTTTGCCGCCCGATGATATTCTCTCCTGCTTCCAGTTTTTCTTTTCGGCATCAAAATCAAAAATCAGCAAATAACCTTTCTGTAA
>JAOZRY010001164.1 GCA_029939965.1 Bacteroidales bacterium
CCTTGGGATTTTCTGAAAATCAAGCTATCAAATTTGAGGTTTATCCCAATCCATCAGATGGCCATTTTGCCATGAGCATGAACCACTGGCCTCAAAAACTTCAAATCCAATTGATGGACACCAAAGGCCGCACCATAGAAATATTTGTGCCTGGCATTAAGGCCAATGGATCAACACATCAGTTTAACCTCACGCATCTGCAAAAGGGTATTTATTTCCTTAAATTGGTTGATAACGGGTTTATTGAGGTTGTGAAGTTTGTGATAAATTAAAAAAATTTCAAGCAATGATTGATACAGAAAAAAGAAAAAAAAGGATCATCAGCAAGATTGATCGTATGGAAAATGATTACACGTTGCGACATATAGAAAAAATCGTAAACAAAATGTATGAAAGCATGGAAATAACCGGCAAAGTAATAAAGCCTGTAAAAGAACAACTAAATGTAGATGAAATGATAAAAGAACAAAACTTCACCGGCATCAACCGGCTCGAATTTGACAAATTGATTAGCGAAATTGATATACAGGAGCCATTGATCGATTTACTTAAATCATCCTGAAATGACTTATTTATTAGACACAAACATTTTGCTGATCTATTTGCGCAAAAGTGCGCTGGCCGCGAAAATTGACAAAAATTATCAACCACTATCCTATCCAAATACACCGGTTATTTCTGTTGTTTCATTAGGTGAATTAAAATCTATTGCCCTCCAAAATAACTGGGGTACAAAACGGATGGATTTACTCAATAAGTTTGTCAGGCAATTTTTGATAGCAGATATCAATGTTTCCACAGTAATTCAAAAATATGCCGAAATAGATGCTTATACTCAGGGGAAACTTACAGGCAAACATTTAGGAAGCAGTTCCCGGAATATGGGGAAGAACGATATATGGATTGCTGCTACAACCTCAGTATTAAATGCCTGCCTACTTACTTTAGATCATGACTTCGGTCATCTAAAAGATGATTATCTTGATTTGGAAATTATAAATTTTGATGAAGGGAATGAAGAATAAAAAAGATTTTGACGCTGTAAAAATGATGCGGGATATCCGGGACA
>JAOZRY010000427.1 GCA_029939965.1 Bacteroidales bacterium
GGTTTATTAATGCGAAATAATAAAATCCTACTTTAGGATTGGATTTAAAAGAATTTGCGTAAATATTAATCTGTGGCCTGCTGTAATCTTTTGTCTTTAGGTTCGATAAATTTTCTAATTCGAAAGAAGAAAAACTTTGTGATTTTACCGAAAACGACATTGAACCTATGAGAATTATGATTATTAAAAGTTTACTATTTATCAGTGTATTTTTCATTTTTTTTACCTTATAATGTTTTATGTTAGTCTGAATTTTTCATAAAATCAATTCGGTTCATTCAAACATGTTACCCTGTCATAATACAGGTTTACAAAAATAATGTTAATAACTTAAACATTAACCTTGGCCGAAAAAAATGCTTATGTGTTGTGTTTAGTGATCCATTATCTGATTAATCAAGCCTGTTAATGTCATAATTAACTGATTCTTTATATGCTTGTAATAAGCTTATGTCTATAATCTCTAACTCAATATTCATAATTCAAAATTAGTCTTTTTTAAATATTTTTTCCACTATTTCTAAATTGACACTGCTTTCTGATTAAACACAACGGTACAACTATGCTGCATGCCGCTTTTATACTTCTAATTTGTTTATTTATTTAACATCAGATTGCTCATTATCCTGTCCGGCTAATCTTCTCTAATTGTTCCGGTTGAAGTATGGAAATTTGTGATCCTGCAATTTTTACAAATCCTTCGTTCTGAAATTTGGTGAGTGCCCGTATTGTACTTTCACGTGTTATTCCAACAAGGCTGCCAAATTCATCGCGGGTGAGCGGAAGGTTAAAATTGTTGTCTTCAAAAATAACATTACCAAAATAGAGTAAAGCATCTGCAACCTTTCCAAACGTTTGTTTTGCGTTGATGCTTCGGAAGCGGTGGTGGCTGTTAAGGCTGTCTTTACTTATCGAAACAAGCATTTCATAGCCGAAATCCCCGTTCTGCTTCACCAGATTTTTAAAGGTTTCCACATCGATGTAGCAAACTTTAATGTTGCTGAGGGCTTTGTAGGAATAGTGGTTAATCCGGTCGCCAAACAACGAATGAAGCCCCAAATAGGATCGGCTTTTTACAATCTGAACAATTTGATCGCGGCCACCATTTCCCTTAATATACTCCAGTACGAGGCCGGTGCGCAGGTAAACAATTTGGGGGGCTAACGAACCCTGATGATAAATGTGATGATTTTTTTGTAATTCGGTTTCCTGACAATTGTACTGCAACTGCTTCAACTGTTGATCAGATAACAAAGATATGGCGCAAAACCTTTCCTTACATAACTTGCAACTATTTAGTTTCATATCGGGTTAGTTCGGGTTACAAACAGATAATTTTTACATTTAAAAGCAAAAATACAAAAATCCGTAAATATGTGATAAATATCACACATATTTAAAATAACAATCACATTGTAATAGTTGAAAAGTGGTTTGGTAAAAAACTACCTTTGTATCAATTAATCAAATTTAAATACTTTGATATAAAAATTGAAAAGTTATGAAACCCTTCGCCTGTAAATGTTTGTTCCTGCTCCCGGTAATTTTGTTTTTGGATTATTTAATTTTGGTTGCCTTTGGTGTTACATCATGTTTTTTTGGTATGGATGATGATGTTTATTGTCAAGCCTATCTCCCGGCTGCCTTGATGATTATTGCTGCGTCTTTAGTGTTTTTTGTAAGTATTATAGCACGAAAAAACAAAAAGGAAGTTTGCGATGATAACGAACAAACGGTTTAAGGTAGCTTGAACTTTACTATTACATGATGGTATTTTAATTTATCAAAATATTTCTAATCTATTTTCTCATCCACAATTGCTACAATTTGTTTCTCCATTTCTGCGGCTTGTTTTTCAAGGTCGTTACCTCGAAGTAGTATATCGTTTACAAATTCTTTATCATCAACACCTGCAGCGTTAATACGAACATTCATAAAAGCTCCGCGAACAGCAGTTCGGGCACATAATGCTCCAACGCCGGCATCGGTAACTGAATTTGGATTTCCGGTTTCAGCCATAGCTTTCATCACTTCCATCGAGTCAACAGATTTTTGCATTACCCTGAACGGAACTTCCATTGCATATTTTGAAGCATCTTCGATGGCTTGTTTTCTTGTGGCCTTTTCGGCATCATTGCCTTTGGGGAATCCATAAGCATCCATAATTTTGTTAAAGGCATTGGTATCCTCATCTACAAGGTGTAGCAGTTCGTTTTTGATAGCCTGTCCTTTTTCTGCCCAGTCAGAAAATTCTTCCCAGCGTTTGTCCCAACCTCTTTTGTGCGATGAGAGGTTTGCTACCATAGTCCCGAGCGAAATACCCATAACTCCTGCATAAGCAGCAATTGATCCACCACCGGGAGCCGGAGATTCAGAGGCTGTTTCGTTGGCAAATGCAGTAAGATTCATGTCAATCAACTTTGCCGAACTGTCATCGGTGATCATATATTCAATGATTTTTTCTTTTGGATTGAACGGCTTTAGGTCGTCCAGACCCAGTGATTTTACAGCAATTTTGATCAACTCGTCTTCCGAAACTCCCACTGAACGTTGCTGTTTTTTCAAGAAATACTTTCCTGCATCCAGCATAGCTTGCAGCGGAATAAGCCCTACCAGCTCCGAACCGGTAACACGTATTCCACGTTCTGCAGCTTTTTTGCTTGCCTCTTCAAAGGCCACATGAACAGGAGTAATGGTTATATTGGTGAGGTTGAGAGATATTTGTGCAATTCCGTATTCTTCGATAAACCAGCCAATTCCTTTTACCGATTTAAGTGTTCCCGGAATATTTACTTTGTTACCTTTTTCATCTTTTACAATTTTTCCTGAAATTGTATTTCCTTCGCGTTTTACGCGGCCACGTTCGCGAATATCGAAAGCTATTGCATTGGCACGGCGTGTAGAGGTAGTGTTGAGATTAACATTGTAGGCTACCAGGAAATCGCGGGCACCAACAGCAGTAGCACCTGTTTGAGCATTAAACCGGGCTGGCCCGAAATCAGGTTTCCACTCTGGTTTAACAAGTTTACCGGCTAATCCTTCGTATTCGCCAGAACGGCATGTGGCGAGGTTGCGGCGTTTTTCAGTAAATGCTGCATTCTCATAGCAATAAACAGGTATTTCCAATTCTTCGCCAATACGTTTGGCCAACTTGCGTGCATAATCCACAGTTTCCTCCATTGTGATGTTGGCTACCGGTACAAACGGACAAACATCTGTTGCGCCCATGCGTGGATGTTCGCCTTTGTGTTTGCTCATGTCGATAATTTGAGATGCTTTTTTTACAGCACGAAACGCAGCTTCGATCACCTCGTTGGGTGTGCCTACTATGGTAACTACAGTTCGGTTAGTGGCTTTTCCGGGGTCAACATCCAGAAGTTTAACACCTTCTACGGCTTCAATCTCATCAGTAATTTGCTTAATGATCGACATGTCGTTGCCTTCACTAAAATTTGGTACACATTCAATTAGTTTTTTCATACCCTAAATTGTTTATTATAAAATGCTTACAGTTTTCTAATTTTGCTGCAAAAGTAGCAAACGGAGTTGAGATGAAAAAGCGATAAGAAGAAAATTTGTGATTATTTTCTTGCGGATCGGAAGGAATAAATGGAGGGGTTGGAAGGTAGAGGTTGAGGTTGAGGTAGAGGTAGAGGTAGAGGTAGAGGTTGAGGTAGAGGTTGAGGTTAGAGGGGGAGAAGTGAGATGTTAGAGGTAAGTTGTTAAAATGGGTTTTACTGTGAATTTAATGATTCAATGCTAAAATGATT
>JAOZRY010001165.1 GCA_029939965.1 Bacteroidales bacterium
GTGTCAGAAATCGCTAAGATCGAGGTGGGTGAAGTGTTGAAGAACAAGGAGTTTATATTTATAAATAACTGTCCAACGAAGATATCGGCGTTTTCTGGCGTACACTAATTATAACTACCTTGATGCCACAGCAGATTAATGAGATGTTAAAATCGCATGAGAGAGGGAAGGGAAACAAAAAGAAGCTAATTAAATTTTTAAATGATTGATTATGGATTTTGAAACTTCCAAAAAGTTTGAAAAATTGGTTTATAAAATAAAGGATGCAACGCATAAGAGATTCCCATAAAATCCCTTGGCAAAGAAGTGCCGGCATACTTCGACAGGCTTACGCTGAAAGGTGATGGGGTGTTGGAGAGGGCTGTAAATCGTTGAAACCTTCCAGGTGGCGTGTTAACTCTGGTTTTTGCTTTTTCGTCATATTTTATACATGCCTCTACAATTCATGTGTTGTGATTTTGATGTATTTTCCATTGTTACCGAATAACTCAGTTTATCTACGGGGAAAAGTTATATCTCTTATTATCATCTCCTACAATACTTTATCCGCTACACGGAATTCGCCGTTGACCGAAGGGAAGACGCATGGAAGGCGATTGAGTATTATAGCAAAATAATAACCGTCACATTTTAATACCTCGTAGAGGTTTAACAAATGGAACAAAAAAGCAGATTTTTACATCATGCCATAAAATATAGACAACCAATTGAATTATATTTTTTCATAATTGAATTTTTAACACCCACGTGTTAGGTTTTGCCATAAACTTGCACTTTAGCAAAAGCACCGAACAATCATCTCTTTAATAACAACGGTTCTCAAGTCCTGAACCGGTTACAGGGTTCAAATTATATAATCTATATTCTTTTAATTGTTTAAAACTGAACAACTGTTTGTTTCTGCATAAATAATAAACCCTTCCACCTTCGGTATCAATTTCATAAAAAAGATTTACTGTATCAACAGATTGTTTGAATATATACAATATATCTTCATTAAAAAAGTAACTATTATATTTTTTATGGTTTTTATCCTTAACAATAAAAGCCACCTCTAATTCAGCATA
>JAOZRY010000428.1 GCA_029939965.1 Bacteroidales bacterium
TAATTATCTTTTTTCGTATTGATCCTCATAGTATTCCTGGTAAGCACCAGAAGTAACCCGGTTTAACCATTCGCTGCTGTCGAGATACCAGCCCACGGTTTTCCGTAATCCTTCCTCAAACTGCAACGAAGGTTTCCAGCCCAGATCGTTTTGCAATTTTGTAGAATCTATTGCGTAACGCAAATCGTGGCCGGCGCGATCTTTTACATAGCTAATTAGCTTTTCGGATGTGCCGGATTCGCGTCCCAGCTTTTCGTCCATTATCTTGCAAAGTAGTTTAATCAGGTCGATGTTTGTCCATTCGTTGTGTCCGCCAATGTTATAGGTTTCGCCCATTTTTCCATTATGAAAAATTTCATCAATTGCCGAGGCATGATCGTTTACCCAAAGCCAGTCGCGAATATTTTCGCCTTTGCCGTAAACAGGTAGCGGTTTATTGTTTTTGATGTTGTGAATAAAAAGAGGAATCAATTTTTCAGGAAACTGAAAAGAGCCATAATTGTTGGAGCAGTTCGATATTTTAATGGGTAAGCCAAAAGTATGATGATATGCTCTTACGAGGTGATCGGAGCTGGCCTTGGAAGCTGAATACGGGCTGCGGGGATCGTAGGATGTGGTTTCAAGAAAGAAGCCTGTTTCGCCCAGAGACCCATATACTTCATCGGTCGAAACATGGTAAAACAGTTTGCCCTCAGGGTTGTCTTTCCAGTGAAACTTAGCTGCATTTAACAAATTGGCAGTTCCAACAATGTTAGTATAGATAAACTCCATGGGGTTAGTAATGGATCGATCAACATGCGATTCGGCGGCAAGGTGAATTACGCTATCAAATTTATATTCGTCAAACAACTTTTGCATTAGCTCAGCATCCACAATATCGGCCTTTACAAACTCGTAATTGGATTCCTTTTCGATGTCGGTTAAATTTTCGAGATTTCCGGCATAGGTAAGTTTATCCACATTCACAATTTTATAATCTGGATATTTTTTTACAAAAAACCTGATCAGATGTGAGCCGATAAAACCTGCTCCACCGGTTACCATAATCGTCCTCTTAAATTTGCTCATAATTATCTCTGTTTTTAGTTATCAACTTATTTGGTCTTTTTTTTTGCATCTAATGCCAATTCCCATTTCCAGGCCGAAAGGTTCATCTCATCAATTCCCTTTTCAGCTTTCCAGCCCAGCTCATCATTGGCAAATTTTGTATCAGCCCAAACTTCGGTAACATCTCCCGGACGACGATCAACAATTTTGTAATTTAGTTTCTCGCCTGTAACTTTCTCAAAACTATTTATCACCTCCAACACCGAATACCCATTGCCGGTTCCGAGGTTGAAAATTTCAAGATTCTTTTTGTTTTTGTGTTCCAACATCCTGTCAACAGCAATAACGTGAGCTTTGGCCAAATCAACAACATGAATATAATCGCGAATTGGAGTGCCATCAGGTGTTTTGTAATCATCACCAAAAACCTTTAGTTGCTCACGAATTCCAATTACTGTTTGTGTAATAAATGGCACCAAATTGTTGGGGATGCCCAGAGGCAATTCACCAATTTTGGCACTTTCGTGTGCGCCAATAGGATTAAAATAGCGCAATAGAATAGCTTTCAGCTTTGACGAATGAAGTGTGTCGGTTATAATTTCTTCCGAAATTTGTTTGGTATTTCCGTAAGGCGACATGGCTTTTTTTATGGGTGCATTTTCATCTACAGGCAACTCATCGGGCTGTCCGTAAACTGTGCATGATGATGAAAACACGATGGTATCGATTTTGTTTTCGATCATTCCCGTTAGAATATTCACCAGCGAAAAAATGTTGTTGTGGTAGTACATTAGTGGATTTTCAACTGATTCGCCCACAGCTTTGTAAGCAGCAAAGTGGATGATAGCATCAATTTCGTTGTGTCGGCGAAAAAAGTCGAGGGTTTTTTCACGATCAAACAAATCAAATTGTTCAAATTCAGGTTTTACTCCAGAGATGGAAAAGATATTATCCAGTACATCAATTTGGGAATTTGAGAGATTGTCGACGATAATCACTTCATGACCTTTGTTTTGAAGTTCTACAACGGTGTGGGAACCAATATAACCTGTTCCACCTGTTACTAATATTTTGCTCATAGTTTTTGTTTTATATAATTTATGATGTCTCTGATTTAATTTCGGGTGCAAGATAGTAATTTCAAAAGTAATGGGTTTTTACAAGCTCCAGTATGATAAATCCTTGATTTTATTTCGGTAAATTCCTTTCAAGTCAAACACAATCCCATCATTTTTAGTAATGCTTTTTAAATAATCTTCCGACAGATCAGCATAATCGTCATGGCTCACAGCCACAACCACTGCATCATATTTGTCTTCAATTTTTTCGATTAGTTTAAAACCATATTCGTGTTCTACATCTTTTGAGCTTGCAAAAGGATCAACAACATCTATATTTAAACCATAAGATTTTAATTCGCTAATAATATCAGGAACTCGCGAATTGCGTATGTCGCTCACATTTTCTTTAAAAGTAACCCCCATTATCAGCACCTTCGCTTCAGAGATATATTTTTTGGCTGCAATTAGTTTTTTCACCAACTGTTTTGCCACATAAAACCCCATCGAGTCGTTTACAAATCGTCCGGAGTTTATTATCTGTGGATGGTATTTAAACTTTTTGGCTTTGTAGGCCAGATAATATGGATCAACTCCAATGCAGTGCCCGCCAACCAAACCAGGGTAAAAATTAAGGAAATTCCACTTTGTTCCGGCAGCCTCCAACACATCAAAAGTATTGATGCCCATCCGGTTAAAAATAATCGAAAGCTCGTTCATCAAAGCAATGTTTACATCGCGCTGTGTATTTTCGATAATCTTGGCAGCTTCTGCAACTTTTATGGTTGGAGCCTTGTGTACGCCGGCCTGTACAACCAATTCGTAAGTTTTTGCAATCACATCCAGCGATTCCGCATCTGATCCCGACACCACTTTAGTAATTGTTGCTAAAGTATGCACCTTATCACCGGGGTTAATTCTTTCAGGCGAAAACCCAACTTTAAAATCTTCATTGCATTTCAAACCAGATATTTCCTCTAACAAGGGAATGCAATCTTCCTCAGTGGCACCGGGGTAAACCGTAGATTCGTAAACTACGTAATCGCCTTTCTTCAAAATATTTGCAACCGTCTTTGTAGCAGCGATTAGCGGAGTAAGGTCGGGCATGTTGCTATCGTCGATGGGAGTAGGAACTGCAACAATATGGAATGAAGCATTTTTGAGGTCTTCGGGGTTGGATGTAAAAAGTATATCACAACCATCGAAAGATTCGGCCTGTAGCTCTTCACTCGGATCGATCTTATTTTTCATCATTTCGATGCGATCGGGTTTGATGTCAAAACCAATTACAGAAACCTTACGGGCAAACTCAAGTGCAATAGGGAGCCCAACGTATCCAAGGCCAATTAAGGAAATTTTATCTTCTCTATTAATTAATTTGTCGTATAATGTCATTTAGATAAATAATTATTGGGTTAATAGTTATTAAACTCATATTTATAACACAGGTGTAATAATTGGAAAAATATTTTCTGTTCTGATAATAATTAGTGTGCGCCAGAAAACGTCGATATCATCGTTGGACTTGTGTTAAAAAACAGTTACTTCGGCAAGCTCTGCACATCGCATTACAAAAGCAAACTCCTTGATTTTCAACACATCGTCCGCCTCGATCTTAGCGATTTCTGACACCCACTTCTTTAATTATGGAGTTT
>JAOZRY010000429.1 GCA_029939965.1 Bacteroidales bacterium
GTTAGAAGGTAGAGGTTAGAAGGTAGAGGTTAGAAATTCAATTAATCAATCTCTTTTCTGGCTTGCTCGGTAGGGTACGAAATACATGAAAATTTGTGGTTAATGAAGAATCTCATTAAATTAATCTTCAAATTAAGGTTTGATTATATTTGTGGTCAAAATTATAAATACTATGAAAAAGACAGCTATTGTAACCGGTGCCACAGGAGCTATTGGCACAGCTATCGCACATCGGATGGCCGAAAATGAATATCGCGTTTTTGTGGTAGCTCGCAACGAAAACAAAGCCAGACGCACTGTTAAACACATTATAAACACAACCGGAAATCAGGATGTGGATTTTTTGCTCATCGATCTATCCCGAAAATCCTCCATCATCGAAGCTGCCAAAAAATGGAAGGGAGGGCTTCATGTGCTAATCAACAATGCAGGCATTACACCACCACAACGCGAAGAAACCCCTGAAGGTATCGAAATGCAATTTGCCACAAATGTTTTAGGGTATTATTGGATGATAAAATATTTTATGCCATTTTTAAAAATGCCAACATCAGCGAGGATTGTAAATGTGGCGAGCTATTGGGCCGGTAGCTTAAATATTGCCGATCTCGAATTTAAACACCACCATTATAACAACGATACAGCCTACCGCCAATCGAAACAGGCCAACAGGATGATTACCGCCGCATTAGCCGAAAAACTGAAAGAAGATGGAATTAGCATAAACGCTGTTCATCCCGGGGAGGTAAATTCCACACTAAGCAATAATCTGGGTTTTGGTGGCCACGAAAGCCCCGATGTTGGAGCCGACACACCCGTATGGGTTGCTACCGATCAGCAGTTAGACGGAGTTACCGGCAAATATTTTGAATATCGCCGTGAGGTTTTATGCTCATTTAGCCGCGACAAAAAATTGATGAAACAGCTTTTGGAGATTTGTGAGGGATATTAAGGGATAGTGGCGAAATAACTTGCGGTTCACTCAAAATCAAAACTTTAGTACTACAGTTGTTCCCTCACCTATTTTTGATTGCACCGAAACACTCCCGCCATGCAATTGCATGATCTGCCTCGATAAACTAAGCCCGATCCCGGAACCTTCTTTTTTAGTAGTAAAAAATGGAATAAAAATCTTTTCGAGAATATCGTTTGATATTCCAGCACCATTATCTCTTACCATAATTTTGGCGCATCCATTATCTTCGGCATAGGCGATGGCTTCAATTATTCTGTCCTCTTTTTCCTGTAAAGCCTGAATGGCATTATTTACCAAATTAATCAAAACCTGCGAAACCATCTTCTCATCGGCAGTAATTGATAATTGTGCATCCCGACAACTTATTGAAAATTTTACCGCATTTTTATCCAGATTATCGGCCATGAGTGAGCCAACTAAATTCAAAACATCCTTTACATTTACCTCCTCAAAAACAGGTTTTGGTATTTTTGAGAGTGTGCGATAGGCATCAACAAAATGCATAAGGCCGGTGCTACGTTTTTTTATTGCCGAAAGCCCAATGCTTGAATTTTCAAAAAAAGCGTTGCCAATATCCGGGTTTTGTTGCCGAAACTCTTCAAAATTTTCCAGCAATGTTTTTGAAAGTGATACAATCGGGCCTATCGAATTCATTATCTCGTGCCGAAGTATGCTTATAAGCTTTTGCCATGTATAAATCTCTTCCTGTTGCAATTCGCTTTTTATATCCTGCAACGAAACCAATCTTAGTTTTTCGTTTTTGGTGTTGAATAAAGAAGTATTTACCGACAACTGCAACATTTCATTTTTTATCGTAATTTTCTTTAACACAGGTTTTCCCGGTCTTAATTCCATCAACAGGTTTCCCAATCCCGGCGAAACATTGTTCAGTTTTTTGGCCGATCGGATTTCATTAACGCAAAGCAACTTTTTTGCAGCATGGTTTGCCAGCTTTACATTTCCTGTTTCATCAAAAGCAAGCAAGCCCACATTTACGTGCCTTACCGTATTTAAAAAAAACTGGTGTTCGGTTTCTTTATCTGATTTTACATCACCAAATTTTTTAGAAATATCAAGCAAAATTTCAAACAGTTCCTGTTGCGATCGGTTAAGTTTTCCGGGGTTGGGAATCGCGGGAGTATCACCGTATTTTATCGATAGCAGGAACTCCTTAATTTTTCGGGTATTTCGCCTTATGGTAAATATCAATACCCAAATTTGCAAAAGAAAAATGATGCTAAAATAAATTATTGTAAACTGAAGATGGGGATTTTGCAACGCCCAACCTATGAATAAAGCTGATGCTGCCAAAAAAAATACTTGCACAATTACTGAAACATCAAATGTGCCGAAAGTTGTAAAACTGCTTTTCAAATTACTTCTGTCGTTCGGTTTTTTCCTGATCGTATGATTTTTGTTTTTCATCTAAATCTCATATTTCTGAATTTTGCGATACAGCGTTGCGCGGGTAATTCCAAGCCTGTCGGCTGCTTTGCTATGGTTATAATTAAACTCGGCTAATGCTTTGGCAATGATCTTTTTTTCGTGCCCCTCCAAATTGTAAGCATCCTCCGTTTCAAAATTATTTTCGATTTCGGGTTGAAAAATAAAATCTTTTGGCTTCAATAAATTGTCATCAGAAAGAATCACAGCTTTTTCTACCATGTTCTCAAATTCGCGGATGTTTCCGGGCCAGTCATATTTCATCAACTTCCCAACCACCTGGCTCGTAGTTTTTATATCGGGTTTACAATATTTCTTTTTATACTTTTCAAGAAAATATTGAAGCAACCCCGAAATATCTTCCTTTCGGTTTCTTAGTGGCGGAATTTGGAGTTGAATGGTATTGATACGGTATAAAAGATCATCGCGAAAATTGCCCTCGCGAACCATCTGGCCAAGTGGCATGTTGGTTGCCGACAACAATCGTATGTTGATGGGAACTGTTCTGTTGGAGCCAAGCCTTATGATTTCCCGGTTTTGAAGAGCTGCCAAAATTTTGGGCTGCATCGTTATTGGCAAGTTTCCTATCTCGTCAAGAAACAGCGTGCCACCTGATGCAATTTCAAATCGGCCTGGTTTATCATTTCCGGCATCAGTAAAAGCACCTTTCGTATGCCCGAACAACTCGCTTTCAAACAAACTTTTGGGGATTGAACCCATATCAACTTTAACAAAAATCCCTGCTTTGCGAAGCGAACGCCTGTGTAATTCACGTGCTACAATTTCTTTACCTGTTCCGTTTTCGCCAAGGATTAAAACATTGGCATCGGTACTGGCAATTTTGCCAACGGTAGCCCATACTTTTTTCATGGCCGGCGAAACCCCTACAAAAAATTTAAACTGCTCGTCAATATCTTCGGCAAGGTGTTGCTGCTTATCGCGAAGGTTTAATATTTCCTTTTTCGATTGTCGCAATTTCCAGGCATTTACCACAGTAGCAAGTAATTTATCATTGTCCCAGGGTTTTTGTAAAAAATCGGCTCCACCCTCTTTCAGTGCTTTTACGGCAAGATCAACATCACCGTAAGCCGTAAGCAACACCACCAAAGTTTCGGGCGCTTTTTCCAATATTTTTTTCATCCAGAAAATGCCCTCATTACCCGTATTGATTCCTGCCGAAAAATTCATATCGAGAACTACAACATCATAATCGTATTTGGAAAGATGCGACAAGATAAGGTTAGGATTTTTTTGGCTGGTTACCTTTGTAAAATATTTGGAAAGCAGCATTTTAAGGGCGATCAACGCTTCTTCGTTGTCGTCAACAATAAGGAT
>JAOZRY010001166.1 GCA_029939965.1 Bacteroidales bacterium
ATATTGGTTTGGGGCAAAAATCATGCCAGAACAAACCTAAATCCGATGACTATACGCAGAAACTATTAATATGATAAACTTTTTAGCCGATGGTAACGCATAAATCAGTTATGAATTCTATTTCGTCAGTTATAATTTCTCGTAACATGCTGAAATCATTGATGTTTTAAAAACGAGCGTGAAATTTCAAAATCTCATAAATACAGTAGGTTAGCAAAATATGCTTTCTAAATGGCAAAGAACTTATGATTGTCGAGAATTCTATCTATAACTCTTTTAATACTTCACATATGGATATTCAGCAAAATATGAAGATTTATTTATTACTTGCTAGCTTTATTCTTGGTTTAGCCCTGTCTTTTCCAACATTTCAAGTTAATTTGAGCGATATTGGTTGGGATGAAGGCAATTATATTTACAGCGGGTATGCCTTGGTGAATTATGGAAGAATGCCCGTTCTGGCATGGAGTCCGCTTATTGCTTTTGAATATGCAGTATCGTTACTCTTTGTTGGGGACAGCATTCAATGGATGGTTAAGAGCGGTGCGATAGTTCGACTACTTAACTATGCGCTCATTTGGTTGGCGGCAATTTTATGCGCACGAAGACTTTGTTCCTCAATAGGAGTTGCTTTCGTTGTCTGGGCTTTAGTCGCTTCCTCTGTTGCATCAAAAATTACTATAGTCGGACCGGATGCTCTTTTTGCAAGCTTAACAGGTTTATCGCTTTGGCAAATGCTTGTTTATTTTGAATCAAAGAGAAATCGCTTCCTGGTTTTTGCTTCTCTTCTTGTGGGACTTGCTGCGTTGGCCCGCCCGGAAGGATATATACAGTTATTCGCTGGTTTTATTGTTATTTTATCGGTTCAAAAAACCAAATCCTGGCAATCAGTATTGTCATGGCTTTTACCAGCCTTGGCGATTATAGCAGCCTATTTATTAACCTATGGCGTTGTTCATGGAAATTTTAATTCCCACTTGAGGCAACGCTCTTACTTTAATTTCGAACAGGGGCAAGGATTAGCAATAGAAAATCCTATTGAAGGTCTAAGTGTCTATGAGCA
>JAOZRY010000430.1 GCA_029939965.1 Bacteroidales bacterium
GGTTAACTGCAGCTGCAAAACCAATGTTTTCGGGAAACACCATTAATCGTACTTTAGAGAAAGCACATAACATTTCGGCTAATCCTGTTTCGGCACTATTGTCTGCTACAATAATTTCGCTTATGTCTGGCTCACTATTTAAAACTTTTAATAACGGAGGTAAAAAGGAAGATGTGTAATAATTTATGATAATTGCAGTAGTGTTCATTTTCTTATTGGATTAGGCTTTGGTATAATTTGTAAACGCAGGTGCTTTCCGACATTTGATCTTCATATCATCCAAAAGAATATTTTTTTCTTCGATAACCATATCCCCTGCCCATGTATGGCAATCTGCGCAAAGCAGGAGAGCCGACAGGTCGTTTATTAAATGTTTTTCTCTATAGAAAAGCAGTTTAGGGCTAAAGTTATATATTTCAGATAAAGTGTTTTCAGCTAATTTGCCTATGGGGACATCAAGGTTTATGTCCTCACAACACAGGCCAACAGTACCATCGTATGAAACAACCATTTGATTCCAAAGCAATGAACATGGCTTAAAGAGAATATCCTTTTGCCCATCCCAAAGTTTTCGGGATCCTATTGGCCTAAAATAGGCAATGCTTATCGCCTCGGCAACAGGCATCCATTTTTGCACATAACTCATTTCCTGATCCAAAATTTCGGGGTATCCAACCATATTGAAATGCAACTTTGGGAGATTGCTTTTCTCTTTTAGTTTTTTTTCGATTAGATAACCGATGTTTTTTTCAATTTGTTTGAGGTTTGCATTTACTCTGAAGTAATCATTTGTTGTTGCATTAGTCCCGTCAATACTGAGGAATAAAAAATCAATCTGCAAATCAATCAACCTGTTGGCCCATTTTTTATCAAGTAACATTCCGTTAGTCATAAACCCTACACTAACCGATGGGATTTGTTTGGCCTTTTTCAATAAATCGAAAAGGTGTTTATACAGAAGCGGCTCTCCTGCTCCATGTGTTATCAGGTTAACCGATCTGTTCAATTCTTTGAGCTCATCCAATACCCGCATCCAGACATGAGGTTCCATAAAACCCAATTTGCGTTTTTGTAAATCCTTATGGGCATGAAAATGACAATGTCTGCAACGCAAATTGCAATTGTTGGTTACTTCAAGAACAAGCTCTTTAGGAAAAAGATTATTCATTATACAACAGTTTTACACATTTGTTTTTTACTATAATAATTATCGTTTTATTGCCAGTATTGTAAACTCATTTGTAAGCATCGATTGCTTATCCCCAATACCCGTTTCCACCATTTTAATAACAAAATCTTTTCCTTTTGGCGAGGGTTCTATTTGTTGCCTTTCGAATTTTTCGATCAAGAAACCGACTTCCTCTAATGCCTGCCTGATTGATGGTTCGGTAAACCATCTTACATGAGTGATGCATGTAATTCCCCAGGGTAAATACTCGAATTTTCCTTGTAATTGATCATATACCAATGACCAATGGCCAGCATTGGGCAAACTGGCAATGAGACAACCATCAGGATTGAGCAAATTATACATCCTGTTTATTTGTTCCCAGGGATTCAGCATGTGTTCTATGACATCACCACAAATAATAGCATCATATTTTTCCGCACCAGAAAAATCCTCAAACGAACAATTATATACTTTTCTATACCATGGCTCTGCCTTTTTTGCCATAGGCTTACTTAATTCAACAGCATCTACCTCCAGTTTAGGTTTCATTTCCTGTAGCACCTTTCCCAGCCCCCCTTCTGCAGATCCTATATCCAGGATACTTTTTGCTGTCTCGGGTATTAGCTTTGCCAGGTCTTTACGTTCTGTTCCATATTGTTCATCAAAAAGAAAAGCAAAAGAGTTTTTGATAACTGCAAATTTGCTTTGATGGCTTTGCGATTTGTTTGCGTTATTAGTGTCCTGCAAAATGGTTTTGTGATTTTGTTTAAAAAACCTACCTGAATACATCACACAGTTATTGTCTAATTCGGAGACTTCCTGCAAATCAAGTTTTTTATCACACAAAATATCAGTAAGTTCATTGTACGTAGTCCTATTCATTACGGGAAACATCATAATGCCTTGCTGCGACGGGAATGATGATTGGCTGAAACATGGCCCACAGGCATCACAACCATAATCAATAGCCTCTATCATCATATTTATTAGCTTTTTGTCAACAATTAGCTTATTGGTTTTAATTACCAAAACTTTATCAGAAATATTGGAATTGGGTTTTTCATAGAGGGTATTCCCAATATCAACCCAGGTGAGATTTATTCCCGGTTGGTTGCAGGCATCTTGTACATATTTTTTGCAGAATTGAGATGCATAATCAAGTTCATAAACATCGGTTTTCTTTTTATTTGGCCAGATAATAGTTAGCCCATTGTTTCTATTCATACTGAATTTTTTAAAAATCTTTTTGAGCATTTTTTTAGTTTTTTCGGTTATTGATTAAAACTATTATCGTAATTTGATAACATTAGATGCAAACGTTCAGCTACATTTTCGTAGGAATAGTTTTGTGCGACTTCAATGCCCCTCATTATTAAATGTTGCCGTTTTTTCTTATTGTGAATTACTTCATTTATCCCACTTGCAATGTCTGTGGTGTTCCCTGCTTCAACAAACTCGGCATAATCTGTCTTACTGTCAAAGGCAAGGAAGCTGGAGATTTTGGTCATAACTGTTGGCATACCGCAAGCCATGGCTTCAAGGGGCGGCAATCCGAACCCTTCGCCTTCTTTTGACAGAGCTAGTAAAATACCTGGTTTATTCCTCAATAATTCCCCCACCTTTTCAGGTGGTATATTTACATGATATTCCTGTATATGGTTGGCAATTACCCTCTCTTCCTGCCGATCATCAGAAAGTGAAACACGTATCAGTTTAAGTTGAGGTATCTTTTTCATTGTTTCGGCAAAAACCATTAAGCCAGTTTTTATTTGTTTTACATCAATATGTAAATGACCGAATAAAAACAGATTGATTTCATTACAATAATCCATGTTCAGGTTTTGAAGATTTGGGAAAAAATACTTATGTTCCAGTCCCTGGCCTACATTATGCACATTTTTCATGTTAAATTTCTGCTTAAGTAAATTACCTAATTGCTCAGATATTACAATCCTGGGAACATCTAATTGATAAGCCGCTTCTATCTCCCTGAGAAAAGGTTCGGCCTCTTTAAAACTCCCTTCGTATCCCTGGCATAAATGTAAAAGTTTTGCACGGCTTTGATGATTGTAATGAAAGGCTGTTAACCTGACTCCCGCAGTGATTATGTAATCATATTCATTACTAATGTTTTTATTGAAAGGATCCTGTCTAACAAAGCCAATACCGGCTTCAAGCCAATCAGGATATTGCTCGTCAGAAATTACCGTTGTGTCATACCCTCTGACTTTTAATGCCTTCGCTTGCATAAAAACTACTTTTACCCCGCCATGCAGTTTTGTTGATTCAAGCAAGTAGGCAATCTTGGGTTTTTCAGGACTTCTTTTAAAGTGATAAAAAATATTGCTAATAAAAAATGGCAAGAAATATCCAAAATCGAATTTTTGGACTATGTGGCTAATTATTTTTCTTGTTTTATTCATTATCAAGTTTTAAAACAAATCGCCATCGCCCATAGTGTAAAATATATTGTTTACGGCAAAATTAATATCTAGTTTTTCGTCTAAACTCCTTCCTGTTGGGATAATGCCAAGTGGTTCTGGCTTTTCTTCAAAACCAATTTCAACT
>JAOZRY010001167.1 GCA_029939965.1 Bacteroidales bacterium
AGCTGCCTAATACATAAGGATCTTATTGATTATAACGGGACCCTGTTTCAAGTTCTTTCTTTGCCCTGCTATCAGGGAGGTACTGCAAATGTTAAATAGAAGAGATGTTTTTGAAATTCACAGATTAAAAAATGAGGGTTTGTCAGCTAGGAAAATTGCAATTAAATTAAACTTAGATAGAGCTACAGTAAGTAGGTATATCCAATATCCTGAAGGCAGTGGTAAGAAAAGAATCAAGAGATCTTCAAAGTTGGACCCTTACAGGCAATTTATTAAAGAGATGGTCAAAGAGTATCCAAAGGTCAATGCCCCTGTAGTTTTAAAAAAAATACAAGACAAGGGATTTGATGGAGAAATCACTATTGTCCGCAAATATTTAAGGGCACTTAAAAAAAACAGACGAGCCTTTATCCGTTTTGAGTCCTTGCCAGGTCAACAGGTGCAAATTGACTGGGGACATTTCGGCAGCCTTGTCTACGGTAACAGCACAAGAAAGCTATATGCTCTTGCTGTAATAGAATCCCACAGCAGAAAATTGTATGTAACTTTTACCCATAGTCAGAACCAGTCAGCACTGCATTTAAGTCTTATAAAAGCCTTTCAATATTTTGGTGGTGCGCCCAAAGAAATTGTTGTGGATAATATGTTAACAGCAGTTACAGAGCGTGTAGGTCCTTTGATACGTTTTAATGAATCATTTCTTGATTTTTTACGACATTTTGGTATTACACCGAAAGCTTGTAATGTAAGGTCACCAAATGAGAAAGGCAAGGTTGAATCAAGTATCAAATATATTAGAAACAATTTCTGGCCTTTAAAAACATTTACAGATCTTGAAGATGTTAATCATCAGGTTTTGTCATGGCTTAATACAGCAAATCAGAGGATGCACCAGACTACAAACGAAAAACCAGATAACCGTTTTGTACAAAAAGCCTTAAGAGTTTTACCTGACCCTTTACCAGACGTAAGAGAGACACAAACACTTACAGTATATAAAGATTTTGGTGTTCGTTTTGATGCCAATATATATACTGTACCGCCAAGGCTTGTTGGCAGGG
>JAOZRY010000431.1 GCA_029939965.1 Bacteroidales bacterium
AAAGTCACTACAAATTAGATGATTTTATTTTGTTTTTCTCCCACCCATAAAAAAATGCCCGATGCACATTGCACTCATTTGTAAATAGCCCAAGTCGATCCCACAGACCAAAATTTGCAAAAGAGTATAATCTTTCCATCGCACATAAAAAATGACATTCGTTCTTAAAAGTTAAAAGAAGCTTAATGAAATAATTTAATAAACGGCTTTGCTGCAAACAATTATTATATATCAAAGAAAAATTTACTTGTTAATTCTTTTTGTTAAAATATTATTCGTAATATTGCGAACTATTAGTTGTTTTACGAATGCCGAATAGAATAATGTAACAATGAAATTTATTTAACAAATTAGGAAATGATAAACCAAACAAATTATGATTATTCAGAAGAAGAAAAAACAATAGCAATGTATTCAAAAGCTTTAGGGCATCCTGCCAGAGTTGCCATATTAAATTATCTTGCTTCGCTTGATACCTGCTTTTTTGGAGATATATGCAAAGAATTACCCATTGCAAAGTCAACAGTTTCACAGCATTTAAACGAATTAAAAAAGGCAAATCTTATTCAAGGTACTATTGAGCCGCCAAAAGTTTACTACTGCATTAATAAAGAAAACTGGAAAATAGCTACGGCTGTTTATAAAAAATTCTTTTCACAAACCCTGAAAAAATAAGTTATGCGAAATACAGTAATACTATTATTTGTTTTTTTAGTTGGACTAAATTATGCCGAGGCTCAAACTCTTAAAGGGGTGGTGGTTGATGCAAATTCAAAGGAAAAAGAAAGTGAAATACCGTTTGCTAATGTTTATTGGCTTGGAACTTCTATTGGTACAGTTGCTAATGGACAAGGAGAATTTGAGATTACAAGAGAGGGTATTACTGAAAAAAAACTTATTGTTTCGGCTGTCGGTTTTATACCAGACACAATTCAAATTGAATATAAACAAACAGAAGTGAGGATTGAATTAAAGAATAACACCACAGATATAGAAGGTGTTACCATACAGGGTAAACGAAGTGCAACTAATATCAGTACTCTTGAGTCTCGTAATGTTCAATATATTTCTTCAGATGGAATAAAACGTTTGGCATGTTGTAGTTTGGCTGAATCTTTTGAAAACAATGCTGCTATTGATGTAGGTTATACCGATGCAGTTTCAGGGGCAAAACAAATTCAAATGTTAGGACTGGCAGGTGTTTATACTCAGATTCTGGTTGATAATCAACCTTCTATTAGAATCCTTTCTTCAATGTATGGCTTAAATTATGTTCCAGGTCCTTGGTTAAATGGGATTAGTATATCAAAAGGGACAGCTTCTGTGTATCAGGGATATGAGAGTATTACCGGGCAAATTAATATTGATGTTAAAAAGCCTGAAAATAGTGAAAAGCTATACTTTGAATATTTTACAAACGATTACTTAAAGCAAGAAGCCAATTTAATAACATCATTTAAAATTAATGATAAACTCCATTCAATAGTATTGCTACATGGAGCAACAGTAAAACAAAAAGTGGACAGGAACAATGATTCTTTTCTTGATGTACCATTATCCGATTTAGTAATTGCCTCTAACCGATATTTTTATAATAATAACGAAAAAGTAAGAAGCCGTTTTGGTGTAGATGTAATTTACGAAGATAGAATTGGTGGACAAAACGATTTTGATAAAGACCAGGATTTGGGGACAACAAATTCTTATGGTGCTGTAATCAACACCAAAAGAATTCAATTATTCGAAAATACAGGGTTTTCCGTGAATCCATGTAAAAACAGCAGTATTGGCATAAATGCAAACTTTGTTTATCATGAGCATAATTCACAATTCGGATTACGCCAATACAACGCCACTCAGAAGAGTGCTTATCTCACAGCATTATTAAATACAGATATTTTTAATGACAAACAAAAATTAAGCTCTGGCTTAAATTTCAATTACGACCATCTTAAAGAATATGTAATTGATACAAATTTAAAGAAAGAGGAAATTGTAACCGGCATTTTTACCGAATACATTTTTAATGATAAAAATAAGTGGTCAGCAATTGCAGGTTTAAGAGTAGATTACAACAGTATCTACGGAACTTATTTTACACCTCGATTCAACGCCAAATATACTCCAGTTGCTAATTCTGCTATTCGGGTTTCAGCAGGTAGGGGCTTGCGAAGTGCCAATATTATTCCTGAACATATAAGCCTGATGGCATCATCACGTATCTTGGTTTACTCCGAAGATTTTGATATTGAGGATGCTTGGAATTATGGGGTATCTTATACGCAAAAATTCTTTTTTAAAGATGACAAAAGTATAACCGTTAACATCGATTTTTACCGAACTGCATTTAATAACAAAATAGTAGTTGACCTTGAACAAAGCACAGGGCAAGCCTATTTTTACAATCTTGATGGTAAATCCTATTCAAATAGTTTCCAAACCGATGTTATAATAAAACCATTTAAAGCTTTTGATGTAACATTAGCCTATCGTTTTAACGATGCAAAAACTACAATTAATAATGAACTTCAAACCAACCCTCTTGTTGCCAGACATAAGGCTTTAATGGCAATGCATTATTCTACACGGTATGAAAAGTGGAATTTTTCTTTCACAACACAATATCATGGTCAAACCAAACTGCCAAATACGGAAGACAATCCTCCTGAATACAGGCTCACAGAAAACTCTCCCGACTATTTTATTTTACATGCTCAAATAACACTCAAATTCAAGAAAACTGAGTTCTACCTTGGTGTAGAGAATATTACCAATTACAAACAAAAAAATCCAATATTAGCTTATGATGACCCATTTGGAGATTATTTTGATTCTTCAATTGTGTATGCTCCTATTATAGGAAGACAATTTAATTTTGGATTTCGCTTGAAAATTAAATAATTATTAATCATTTAAATTTATAAATATGAAAACAAAATCAATCATCTTAATTACACTTTTAGCTTGTATTGGAATTAGCTCATCTTTTGCTCAGACAAAAAAGGAATATGTGGAAGTACTTTATTTCCACAGAACACAAAGATGTAATACCTGTCAGGCAATCGAAAAAACAACCAAAGAGCTTTTAGAAAAGAATTATAAAAGAGATGTAAAATCAGGAGCTTTAGTTTTTACGTCTGTTGACTTTCAGCAAAACAATACCAATCCACTAGTTGAAAAATATGAAATTGAAGGGCCAACCTTATTAATTATATATCACAAAAAGGGCAAAGAAACCGTTTCAAATTATACTGATGAAGGGTTTCAATATGCCTTATCGAATCCGGCTAAACTTAAAGAAATTTTAACCGATAAAATAAATGAATGTTTTAGATAAACTTAAATGTTTTTCCATCTGAAATCATCTACTAACCAAAAATGAAAATCATGGAATCAAAATCATTTGGTTTTATTGGTGGTGGAAGAATCACTAAAATTTTTCTGCAAGCGTTGGCAAACAAACAAATTGAATTGTCATCAGTTTTGGTTTGCGATACAAACCCGGAAGTACTAAATGCACTAAAAAAACAGTTCCCAAAAATTCAAATTACTGATTCGTGCAAATTGGCAGCAAAGCAAGAAATTGTTTTTATTGCCTTGCATCCACCTGTTTTTGGTTTCAATGGAAAAAAATGGAAAACCTTGGTTTGCAAATGGGATTGAATGCATCGGAAAGTAAAGAGACGATACAGCAAACTTTATCAGCTGCAATTGATTTGTTTTACAATTCGGGATTAA
>JAOZRY010000432.1 GCA_029939965.1 Bacteroidales bacterium
ACGTACGGCTTACAAAAATACAGCGGGCACGAAGTAACTACAAACGGAAAGCCCGGCTGCCGCCCTCAAAAAAATCAAACTACTTTATGATAATCTTTTTAAAATGTTGCTCATCGCAGTTTTGAAGGTTGAGATAATAAATGCCCTTTGGGTACGAAGAAAGATCGAAATTGTAAATGGAATTAGTTTCACATTTTGGATGTTTCTGATGGATTACCTCCTGACCGGCTGAGTTGGAAATGCTTATTTCGATTGCATTTTGCATAGGAACATCCAACTTTAACATAAAAATTCCATTGCTGGGATTGGGATATATATTTAGAGGAACCTCCGTACTTTTACTATCGTTGCCTATGCCAATGGTTTGTACCGGAATAAAATCTACGTTATCGCCCGAATAATTGGGCACTGCCAAAATATTGCTGTATTTGTTAAAATCGAGGCCTGCCGGCTCGCTGTGTCCCTGAGAGATAATTTCGTAAGCACCAAAATCGGCATCATACCTTATGATTTTTCCGGGAGACTGGTGAGAAGCGAGATATACATTTCCGTATTGATCGATTGTAATGCCATCGTAATAGCCGAAAGGTGTGGTGGTTGCTGTGGTAACCTGGTAGGTTTGGAGGTTGATTGCCTGAACAGGTGCACCGGCTGCCCAACCTACCGAAAGCAACCGATTGTTGGCAGGATCGAAAATACAATCCTGAATCCATTGCGTTAAACCGGAATCAACAATACAGGTATGGTTTCCGGTGCTCAATTCTACTTTGTGTATTTTTCCACCTGTGTCGATTACATACAAATTGCCCTGATCGTCGGTGGTCATCCCGTCTAAATGCTGGATGCATGGAATTTCGATGGACAATACTTCTTCTTTTGTTTCCAGATCGAAACCCTTGAGCGTTTCGCCGGTGGCAACGTACAGTACTCCATCGCATACACAGTTTCCGGTAGGATGATATATATCATCGATAAATATTTCCTGCGCGAAGGTAGTTTTGTCCATCGCAACAATGGCATTTGCATCAATACACGAAATCAGGTATCTGTCGTTGGTGTGATCGAAAGCCACACTTTCGGGAGCATCAAGATAATCGGGATTAATCATCTGGTTCATAGCCCATGCTATTTTATTGCTATTGTAGCCAATCCCAACAATATCAATATCGGTATCCTGATCGAGGTCGGTGGGAATAACACAAAACAGTGAAGAGAAAATATCGTTGAGAAAGATTTTGGTAAAGTTGCTGTTTCCATCGTTGTACCACACAGCAATTCGCGATGTGCCCATGCCACCACCCACAAGATCAACGTCTCCGTCTAAATCCATGTCGGCAGCATCCAACCAAAGCGCACCTGCAAAAGCACCCAAATCGTGTTTTTCAAAATCGTTGTATCCATTATTTTCCCACCAAACCATGCGACTGCCCAAACATGCTGCTCCCAAAATATCCATATCGTTATCACCATCCACATCGCGGGCAATAACCGTATGTGCTCCATTAAAGTTTTCATCGATAATATGTTCGGTATATTCATCGTTACCTGTATTTTCCCACCAAAATAATTCATTGGTTAATTCACCACATGCAATTATATCGAGGTCATCATCACCATCCATATCCTCACCATAAATAAAAGGTGATTGTTGGAAACGCTCGGAGATTAACATCTTTGTAAAATTTTGACTGCCATCATTTTTCCACCACGCAATTTCGCCCTCCTTGCCATAAAAGTCGAATCCGGAACAGAGCACATCAAGATGCCCATCGCCATTCATATCTTTGATGTCAACGGTGTGAGCTCCTATAAAATTTGTGTCCACAGCATGTTTTGTCCAGTTTTGGGAGCCATCATTTTCCCACCATAATATATCATTTTCTATCCAGGCAGCCGCAACAATATCCATATCCTCATCACCATCAAGATCGATGGCACGCACCGATCTAACTCCATCAAGGTTTTGAATAATTATGTGTTTGGTTTCAAAATTTTGTTCGCCATCGTTTTCCCACCAGGCAATTTCTCCACCATTTACTCCGGCAACGGCAATTATATCTTTATGGCCGTTACCATTAATGTCTTCAACAAACGCATCGCAGCCATCTGTAAATTGATTATTAATTTCAAATTGCCTGAAATCTGTTTGCCCCTGCACTGTTCCGAATAGAAGTACAAGCAATGTAATTGTTAAAATTTGAAGTTTGTTAAATGTCATTTTAGTTTTCATAAATTATAGGTTTAAAATATTGGAGGCTAAAATAGAAAGGGCAACCGGGTTTAAAAAAAATAATAGATAAGCGGATAGCAGGAACATTCATATTTCCATTTGCCGAAAACAAATGCCGTTGGTGGGCAACAGGTTGTAGTTGGTTTGCTGATGAATGTACAACATCCACTTTTTCATTCAAACTAATTTCTTTGTTTTATCTTTGGTCTCAGATTTCGTTAGTTTCTACTTACTCTGCGTTGCAACCAAATGTTAAAATCCTCATTTACAAAAAGTAAACTCCGGTTTTAAAATTTGTCTGCGCCTTGATTAAGCGAATCTAACGAAGTCTGGGTTTTCAAAATTACAGGAAAATATGCAAAAACTAACGGCTTCTTATGGTGATGTAACAGGTTGGGAAAATTATAATAAGTTTCGCATCCCGATACATATTGCTGTTTGGGGATTGTATTATTTTACTTATGCATACATCTATGCGCTGTTTTACGAATCTGTATCTCTGCCCAAAGCTCTCGCTCAATTCGGGGTTACTATCTGGATAGATATTTCAGCAGCCTACTTGCTTATTTATTTGTTGATTCCAAAATTACTGCTTACAAAAAAATATACACGCTTTTTGATTTTGTTTTTTACAACAGCTATTGCCTTTATGCTTTTGCAGCGGATAATGATGATGATGGTAACCTACCGTTACATTTACCCTGAATACGCTGAAAAATACAACTTTTTTAAATTTAATTACCTCTATACCTTTTTTAATATTTATGTGATGCCGGCTATTTTTGCCTCTGTAAAATTGTTTGAATATTGGTTTATAAATCAAAAGCAAAATCAGGAGCTGATGAACGAAAAGCTGGAATCGGAGTTAAAATTTTTGAAATCACAAATTCATCCGCATTTTCTTTTTAATACGCTAAACAATCTTTATGCACTTACATTGGATAAATCGGACAAAGCACCGGAAGTAGTAGTAAAACTTTCTGACCTGTTGAGCTATATGCTTTACGAATGTAATGTGCCCCGGGTTTCGTTAGAAAAAGAATTGCAGTTGCTCAAGGATTATTTGGATCTCGAAAAAATACGCTACCAAAGTGAGCTGAAGATTTATTTTGATGTACAGGGAAGAGTAAACGGAAAAATGATTGCACCTTTGCTTTTGATTCCTTTTGTTGAAAACGGATTTAAACATGGGTTAAGTAAACAGATAAACAAACCATGGATCAATATTTTGGTGCAAATAGAAGATTATTCGCTGACCTTTAGTGTTGAAAACAACAAACCAAAAGTTAACAAAACCGATGAAACCGGTTACACAGAGGGAATTGGGTTGAAGAATGTGAGGAGAAGGCTGGATTTGATTTATGGCACACAATACGAATTAAAAGTTAATAACGAGGATGGTTTATTTTCGATTAGCCTTCGGTTGAAACTGGACAATGGAAGAAGAGGGGAGATGGGAGATGGGAGAGGTTAGAGGGGAGAAGGTAGAAGATAGAGGGGAGA
>JAOZRY010000433.1 GCA_029939965.1 Bacteroidales bacterium
CCGGGCTGGTGCTTTCGTACGAAAGGCCTATTCATGTTGGAGATACCATTGAGGTGAATACCATTATGGGCAATGTTACCGAAATTGGTGTGCGATCGAGCAAGGTTCTTACTTTTGACGGATCAGAAGTAATTGTTCCAAATAGTGAACTCATTTCAAAGCAGGTGGTAAACTGGACACTTTCTAATGAACAACGACGGCTCAAAATCCAGGTAAGGACTTCACTTGATGCTGATCCAAGAGTGGTTATGAAACTGTTTCGCGAAATCGTTACCACCCATCCCAATACTTTACCCAATCCCGAACCGATGATTCTGTTTGATGGTTATGGAGATGCCTCCCTGGATTTTACCGTATATTTATGGGTATATTTTAATGTGAGTTTTGGTACAAGAAGCGATATAGCATTAAAGATTTATGATGCCATAAAAGAAGCCGGGTATGGTATGCCCATTCCGTTGCAAAAGATTCATTTCACCAGTGATGAGAAAAATAAAAGTGGAGAACGGCCTCCTGTTTAGTGCGATGTTGGTAACAATTTTTAAACCACCCATCTGTTGCAATTAATTATATTTGATTTAGATTATGCAAACGGGGAAGTTAACAAACATACAATTTCGATGCAATTTTTGTAGATTTGTGACCGTGTACCCTTAATGTTAGCTGCCATCAGAAGCTCAAATCCTCTCTTCATCTCGAATTTCTTATCTATCTTAGCCGCAAACTTATTTTTATGGTGTTGAAAAAATCCTCAATATCTATTTTCATCTTATTTTTCTTCTCCTCTGTTGTGTTAGCTCAGGCCGGTAGCACTGATTCTGTGCCGTGGTTCAACAATGATAACCTAACGTTTACAATGCCCGATATTATTATGCGGAATAATAATACACCTGTAAAATTGGAGGTTACCGATCCGGCTATAAAATATTTAGTTAACGGGGAATTTCCGGTGGTTGTAAACAAAGAAATCAATAAGGTAATGTTCGGGCATGGAGTGGCAGAATTTGATGTTGTTTTTGAATCGGATCAGGAGTTTACGATAAGGGTACACGATTTTGAATATAATAAATTTGTTACCCCGATTCCGCTTTGGTTGTCAATATTTCCTCCACTTATTGCCATAGTGATGGCTCTGTTTTTAAAGGAGGTTTATACAGCTTTGTTTACAGGTATTTTGGTAGGCACTTTCATTATTTTTTATTATCAGGGGCAGCATTTTTTTGAAGCATTATTCAATGGTTTTTTTGCCGTAATCGATACTTACATTCTAGAGTCTTTGCAGGATAAAAGTCATCTTTCGATAATAATTTTTTCGATGATGATAGGAGGGATGGTGGGAATTATTACAAGAAATGGTGGAATGAAAGGCATCGTAAATTATTTGTCGAAGTACGCCAATAATGCACGATCGGGGCAAATGGTTACCTGGCTGATGGGTATTCTGATTTTTTTTGATGATTACGCCAACACACTTGTGGTAGGAAACACCATGCGACCTGTTACAGATAAGTTGAAAATTTCGCGCGAGAAATTGGCTTACCTCGTTGATTCAACTGCGGCACCCATTGCATCTATCGCATTTGTTACCACATGGATTGGTGCTGAGTTGAGTTATATTCAGGATGGCATAAAATCGTTAGGACTCGATGAAACTCCTTACGATGTTTTTCTTAGCTCGTTGCAGTTTTCTTATTATCCAATATTAGCCATTCTATTTATTTTGTTTTTGGTTTGGAAACGAAGAGATTTTGGCCCCATGTACAAGGCCGAATATATGGCGCGAACTTCCGGCGAACTCTCACAGCACAAAGATGCTACACCCGATGGGTTTGGAAAAGAATCGGAGCCAGAACCGGGAGTAAAAGCCAGATGGTATAATGCCTTAATTCCCGTGTTGGTGGTTGTGGTAGGTACTATTGCCGGCCTTGTTTCTACCGGATTGCAGGCTGTTGGATGGGATGATGCTTCATCATTTTCGGGAAACCTTACACATGTAATTGGCAACTCCGACTCATTTAGTGCTTTGTTGTGGTCGTCGCTGGCAGGAGTGGTTGTAGCTCTGGCACTGTCGGTTTTTCAAAAAATATTGAATCTGCGCAAAAGCATCGATGCAATGGTACATGGATATAAAACCATGCTTACCGCTGTTTTAATATTGGTTATGGCCTGGTCTATCGCATTAATTACAGAGCATTTACACACAGCCGAATTTATTTCAACCAGCCTGATACAATTTAAACTGTCGCCATATCTGGTGCCTGCACTCACATTTTTGTTAGCGGCATTAATATCTTTTTCTACCGGATCTTCCTGGGGTACCATGGCCATTCTTTATCCGCTCATTTTGCCCGCGTCATGGTTTATTTGTCAGGATGCCGGATTGGAATATGATGTATCAATTTTAATTTTCCATAATGTGGTTTCGGCAGTTTTGGCAGGTTCGGTGTTGGGCGATCATTGTTCACCAATTTCTGATACCACCATTCTTAGTTCCCTTGCAAGCTCGTGCAATCATATAAGTCATGTGCGAACTCAGATGCCTTATGCTTTAACTGTGGGTGCAGTTGGGATGTTCTTCGGGACTATTCCGGCGGCTTATGGCGTTTCATCATTAATTTTGTTCCCGCTGAGTATTGCAATACTTTTTGGAGTGGTGCATTTTTTTGGAAAGAAATTGCCAACAGTCTATGTTTAAAGGTTCTACTACCATTTCAGTGGTAAAAAATGATTCTGTTGTTCTACTATAAGTTTGTTTATAATGATGAAATGCGATAAGGATAGAATGCGACAAGAAACGAAGATGAAAAGGATTAAATCATTGTACCATTAAATCATTGTATCATTGTATCATTGTATCATTGTACCATTGTATCATTAAATCATTGAACCATTGTACCACTAAATTCGCAGTAGAACCCATTTAAAAACCTTATCTGAATTTGCTTTGATGGGATGCCTGTTCGTTAAACATCCAAATTAATCTAAAAGACAGAACCCGGTTGTATTGTTTACGAATTTTTTCTTCGTCGGGATTTACATTCTGGTAGGTGCGTTCCCTGATTTTGAAAAGTGAAAATGCATACCGGGCATTAAATTTCAGTTGTTTATAAATTGGAATCTGAATGTCGATGAGACCATTATAGTCGTTTATTTCATAAGGCCCATTGGTAAGTGTGGTGGTAGCAATACGCACATGATCTTCCCACTCTTTTACTTCTATCAAACGGCCATAAGCCACTCCCAGTCCGGCTTTTATTTTGTTTTTATCGTTGTAATGAACCAGAATCGGAACTTCGAGATAGTTCAAAACCAATTTATATTGATTGTAATCATGGCGATACCGGTAATCCATACCCCGGCCACCCTCTTTGTGGTTACTGCCTTTTTGCGTGTAAATAGCTTCGATGGTAAACGACCACCTATCCGAAAATGGAACTATGGCTGCGGCTCCGGTGTTTAATCCGATTTTCCGAAAACCGAATACATCATCACCCTCAACGTGTGTAAGGTTGAAACCACCAATGAGAGCACCCATTACACGCTGACCATAAACATTAACAACTACGGAACTAAAAGTGAGCACAACTAATGTCAGGAAAAATTTCTTCATCTTCTGTTTTTGGTAAATTGGTTTTTATAACGAAAGGATTTGGGCTAAATTTCATGGCTTATTCAATTATTTGGCCTGCCTTTGGATGTCCGTGTTTTCGTTTGTTCCGGTGCATTTTTCCC
>JAOZRY010000434.1 GCA_029939965.1 Bacteroidales bacterium
ACCAGCCGGCATGAAACAACTACAAACGGAAAGCCCGTAGCCGCCCAAAAAAAATCCACTAACGCTACCACATTAACGATGTTTATTTCCCACTTGCGGTTTCAATCATAAATCATAAATCATAAATCATAAATTGAATTAGCTCCTTAGCATCAAAAACGCAGCAAAATGCATTTTTTAATCTGTCGTGAATTTTGGGTTTCCAGTTTGTAAAAATAGGTTCCCGAATCCATGTTGTAACCATGTGAATTTTTGCCGTCCCAATATAGTTTATGATTCCCCGCGCTAAATTCGGTATCGGCAAGTACCCGTACTTTTTGCCCCATAATGGTATAGATCGTTACATTTACTTTTGCAGGTTTCTGCAAGGAAAAAGGAATACTCGTTGATCCTGCATTGGGGTTGAAAGGGTTGGGATAGTTTTGTTTCAATCCTGAATCTTCCTGTTCAATTATTTTGGAATCATCAATCCCAACCGGAAATTCACCAAAAATAGTTTCACTATAATTTATGGTAATTTTATTAGAATTATCTTCTGATTGAACCTGAACGAAATAATAGTTGTTAGGAACAGGAATGGGTTGCGTAATTTCATAATCGCCCCAGGTATCCCACCTGACAATACTCACATTATCAAACCACGAATATGCTGTATCTGTTTGTGGAGTGCCACTATTTAATCGAACATCGAAAAATTCGGTTCCGTTTGGTATCGTTAAACTTTTGTTATAAAAAGCCCAGGGAGTATCACCATTTATCACCGCACCTATATTTTCGATGGCGATGGGTGAACCACCTGTTCGATTTTTGAAGTACTGAACTTCGATTGTAACATTTGCACCATTTTGAGTTTTGATATACCCACACAACGAATATTTTAAAGTATCGTACCTGCAAATTATTCTCTTCTCAAAATTAGTTACAATATTGTAGGGTGAGTTGGCGTCTCTACGATGTTGGATAGAGCGTTGCCCTGTATAAGCAACCGAATCGCAAAAGAGTTCATCGTTGCTGTTCAGGTTCCATAACGAACAACCTTCGTTTTCCATATTGCCAAACCATATTTTTTCGCTACCCAATCTAAATTCATAAGTGCCTGATGGTTCAATATTGGTAATCGACGAAATGCTGCCTTCCCTCTTGAGCGGATGTACTGCCGATTCCCATACGCCGTTTACTTCAACAAGAGGAAGCTCAGTGGAATAATCTACTTCGTAAGTGCTCATGTTCAACGTATCCATTATAATCTCGGCAGTTACATTTTCACGATCAACTTTGAGGTAAGTATTTAATTTTTTTGAATATTTTGCAAGTTCATCTAAAATATATAATCCCAGGCCACCTTCGGCTCTTTTTGGAATAAAGTGGTCGATATATACGGGAGTAATACTAAATTCATAAAACCCTGATCCGTCAACCTTGGTGTTTAGAATCATAGAGTGAAATGTTTCGGGGTAACCCAGATCAAAAACAAAATTCCCGAGCGAGTGTGCTATAAGTTTACCATTATAAAGTTCCACCCCCTGAATAATGTGTGGGTGATGACAAATAACCAAATCCGCCCCATTGTCGATGGCAAATTGCCTGAGTTCCCTTGTTGTTTTGCTTGGGGCTTCCATCAGTGGAGAGTAGTCCTCATCTTCCAGGCAATCCTCTGCAAATGGTGTGGAGGAATTGAAATTGTTGCCGGGAGTGGTTGAATATTCATCGCCGGCATGCCATTCGATTATTACCAGATCAGAAACATCTTTTACTTCGTTAATTTGTTTTTTAATATAGTGCCGATTGAGGTTGGCAAAACCAAATTTGTTGTAGCCGGCATTTAAAAAGGGTTGATAATTATTGTATTGCCCTGTTCGGTCGCTTGCTGCCAGAAAAGCAAAATTAACTCCGGATTTTGAATAAAAAGTGGGGAGGTAAGCCTCATACGAATTACCTCCGGCACCGGAGTGAACAATGTTATTTTCATCCAAAACCGATTGGGTTTCCAGCATCCCGGGTTGCATATAATCCAAAATGTGATTGTTGGCGAGCGAAACGATATCAATTCCGGCATAGATTAAGCCTTGCACATTTTCGGGCGAACTTTTAAAATAAATAGTTTTGGTGGGATGATGTTGCCAGTGCGTTGTTAGCGGACACTCCAGATTGGCAACGGTTATGTCGGCGGCTTGGCCAAGATAAGGAAGTGTGGGTTCAAATAATGCCTCAACACCTTGTGTGGGAATTATACCTCCCGGATACTCATATTGCCGAGCCATCATTACATCGCCAACAAAATTTAGTGTTAAAGGAAAGGAGCTGCTTCCTGGATCAATATCAATTTTGCAACTTGCCTGCCCCCACATATTTGTCGGATCAACTACTCTGAGCAAAACAGTGTAGGCATGATCGTCGGTTACAGTATATGTGTGTTGTGGATTTTGCTCTGTGCTTGAGGAACCATCACCAAAATCCCAGAAATAATCATGTGTGTCGCTGTCGGGATCTACCACTTCACCCAAAAACTCCACAACAGTATTATTGTCATTATTTCCGTTAATTACATTAGTTATCGAAAAATCGATTATTGGATCGGGTGCACAAGGCAAATCATCAGTTATATTTAGTATTTGATCAAAATATACAACACCTTGTGAAGTGTAATCTTTATCGTTGATATAAACCAAGCCGATAATTTTGGGCATGTAATCAAAGGCGGCGAGCCAATCGTCAGCAATTGGCAATTGATACTCATTCCATTGATTTTCGGGAAAGTTGCCCTGGTAAACAGGAATCCAAATATGGGGATTGATCTCCTCAGTGCCTGCAAATGCGTATAAAAGTACATTTGCCGAATCCATTAATCCAAACCCTTGTATCTCGGCCTTGGAATCGATGTAGGCCGAAACCTGCCATACTGTGCCGCTATCTACAACTATCGGCCGAATGTTTTGTTGTTTCCAGGTGTTTCCAAACAATTTGAGCGAGTAGGGCGAATTATTATAAGTAATTCCCGAATTGAGTTCCCATGCCTGCGGCTCTTCATCTTCATAGGAATATGATTTAAGGGAAATTACACCGGTATCAAAATTTTCTATGGTATCAGCCCGCTGTAATTCAGGGTTTATTTCACCTTCCTGATTTATTGATCCATAGATTTGTGATGCAATTGGAAGCATGAAAAGAATAAGTAGCAACCGAGTTTTAATTGTTTGTGTTTTCATTACCTTTAGTTTTATAGTATTTCAGTATATTGGAGTGAAACAAAAATATGAAAATATCCCGAACGATAACATGATAATTTAGCTCCCGATCATTAAAGTATGTTTTAGCCTGAATAATTTTTTGTGTTTTTCTGCATCTTTTAAGCGGCCAGTTTTTTCGGATCAATTCTTAATCTCTCAACAAGCGGGGCTGCTTCCGGATTCCTCAATAACAAATACCGTATCAAACTTAATGTTGTGTCGGCTATTTGCGCATCAAAATCTTGCGACTGACATTTGCCCAAATGTAAGTATTGCTTACTTTTTTTCGTCAATCGTTCTTTGGCCTTTTTCAACTCTTTGCCCCTTTTTTCTTTATGCAGAGAGAAATCTAATGGAATAAAACTCACGCCATCCCAAAAACCACATACCAATAATTTGTAACCAAGTATGTGTACGTTTTTAACATCGTAGAAGGCAACTTTCCTGCCTGCATCTGCTTTATTTAAACCACTTTTGAATAATGCCGATATACT
>JAOZRY010000435.1 GCA_029939965.1 Bacteroidales bacterium
TAACCCCCGCCTCTTTGCAGGAAATGCCGTAGGCATTTCCTGCAAAGAGGCGGGGAGTTCTGTATCAAACTCATTATCCCAGCCCTGAAGGACTGGGCTATGGAAAAACACCAACTTTATTCACAGACATTAATTATCCACATTAACAACCGACTTTGCAATTTCAGTAATATATACACTTATTTGCTTTAAATGATCCATCAGTTCCATGTGTATTTCGTGAGTTGCGATCGACTCCTTTCTGTCCTCTTTTAAACGCTCCAGATGTTTAATCTTAAATTCGGCCTCAAGGTCGGCGTATTTAACTTCTTTGCTAACTATTTTCATTGCCTTTTTAAACTTATGCTCCGAAAAAGTTGCCTCCAGACGTTCGAGTTGTTTATAAATTTTTGCATGATATACAATAATTTCCTCATGGCCTTCTTCAGAAAAGTCAATTTCCAAGGCGCGTTTCTTTGCAATTATGGGAAACATATCCCGATGTATAATGTCTCCAATAGCCTCCATATCTCTCACAATTGAGATAAGGTTGAACACCTCTTTACTTTGTTCTTCTGATAATTCCTGGCGGCCTATCTTTAGGAGATAGCTTGTTATCTTTTTTTGCAAAAAGTCGATTTTATCTTCTCTCATTTCAATTCCTTCAATAATGTTCAGATGTTTATGAATTTTATCAATACCATCATCTTCACTAAACAGGGGATGTACTATTGCTCTTAACATCCTGCGCAGTATTTTGGCCATTCTTCCAACCTCAGCATGGCATAAATCTATTGCTATTCCGGGCGTTGAAAGGGCTTTTTCATCAAGATGCCAGGTAACTACTTCAATGGCTTTTTCTGAGTTCCATTGAGGTAATATTTTAAGTACAACTTTTGAAAGTAACGATGTAAAAGGGAGGAAAAGGAGGGCAACGCTCACATTAAAAAAAGTATGGGCATTTGCAATCTGACGTGGAGTTTCTGCAGCAAGTTTTTGCATACCTTCAGCATCAGAAACCGGAGATACCCACCTAACTATGTTTGCAAAGTCGGGAATCCAAAACAAAAAGAGAACAGCCCCGGCAGTATTAAAAATAACGTGTGCAAGCGCAACACGTTTAGCTTCCCTCGATGCTCCCAGGCTTGCCAATCCGGCAGTTACACAGGTACCAATATTTGCCCCAAGCAATAATGGTATTCCGGCATCAAGGGTTAACAAACCCTGTTGTGCCAACACAATAACGATTCCTGTAAATGCACTGCTGCTCTGAATAAGTGCCGTAAATGCTGCACCGATAATAAGACCATAAACAGGATTCTCAAGGTCTTTCATTATATTAATAAAGGGTTCGTAATCCCTTAAGGGTCTCATGGAATCAGACATCACCTTCATTCCCAAAAACAAAATACCGAAACCAAGTAGCGCCTCACCAAGATATTTGTAAGAATCCTTTTTAGAAAAGAACGTTAACGCAAAGCCAATAATTATCATCAAAAAAGCATAATCGGTAAGCTTAAATGCAATCAATTGTGCCGTTACCGTTGTTCCAATATTTGCTCCCAAAATCACACTCAGAGTCTGGCCAAAAGTTAGCAACTGGGCCTGTACAAAACTAACGAGCATAACAGTAGTGGCACTACTGCTTTGAATAACCATTGTAACAAACGCGCCAACAGTTAATCCAATTAGCCGGTTATTTGTAAGCGCAGCAAGGATATTCCTCATTCCATTGCCGGCTGATTTTTTCAACCCTTCACTCATCTTTTCCATTCCATACAGGAAAAGCACCAACCCGCCCAATAAACCCATCAACAAAAAAAACCAAGGAATTGAAGAGGTATTTCCAATATTTAGAAATAACATATTATTTAAAATGTTTTAATTTTCGGACGGTAAAAATAAGAAAAATGAGAAGTTGTTAATTATCAACTCTTCAAAGAGTAGAAACACTCAACATAGAGCCAATATAATTTTACGCACCCTTCCTTATAAACTTTTTCTTAATGTAGGGCATAAAGAAGGAAACAAGTGCCAGAAGGATAATAATCAGACTTCCGGGTCGGGTAAAAAAGTCAATCCACTCTCCTTTTATCAATGATAAACGTAAATTCTCTTCAATCATTTTTCCTAATATCAAACCCAAAACTACCGGTGCAGTTGGAAAATCACCTCTTTTTAATACCCATCCCAATATACCAAAAGCAATGCAGATGCCTACATCAAAAACAGAATTTTGGATAAAGTAACTACCAATAAATGAAAGTGCAAGGATGATAGGATAAAGTAACGATTTTGGGGCAGCGATGATTTTTATCCAAACTTTATTGCCCATTAACCCAACAAAAAACATAAAGATATTGGCAAAAAACAAGCTAATGAAAATACCATATACTAATCCGGGTTCCTTTTCAAAAAGCTCCGGCCCGGGATTTAATTTATGTATCATCAGCGCACCAATTAATACTGCTGTTGATGCGCTTCCCGGAATACCAAGCGTAAGCAAAGGTACCAGAGCACCACCAACCGATCCGTTATTTGCGGCTTCGGGTGCTGCTACGCCTTCCAACGAACCTTTTCCGAATTTCTCAGGATGCTTGCTGGAGTTTTTCGCATTATCGTAAGCTATAAAAGTGGCAATAGTACCACCAGCACCGGGTATGCAGCCAACCAGTGTACCAATTACGGACGATTTCAACATCAAAGTTTTTAATTTTGATAGCTGCTTAAAGGAGAGGGTTTGTGAAAGATCAACTTTTGCGGTTTTCTCTTTTTTATAATAATCCCCTTTTTCGATACTATAAAAAATTTCGCCAAGTGCGAATAAACCAATTAATGCCGGAATAAATTCGATGCCATCAGCAAGATCGGGGATGCCCAGCGAAAACCGGGAAAAAGGCAATTGGGTATCAAATCCTATGGTGATCAACAAAAGGCCAATGCCCGAAGAAATAAATCCTTTCAAGGGACTTTTTCCTGCCAAAGAAGAAATTATTGTAAGCCCGAAAACACCCAATGCAAAATACTCGTACGATTCAAAGGAAAGGGCAAGGGTTGCCAGAGGTACCGAGAATAATATCAGGATAACCGTTCCAACCAAACCACCAATAGTTGAGGCTGTTAACGATGTAACCAAAGCATGAAGTGGTTTGCCTTGCCGGGTTAACTCATAACCATCGAATGTGGTTGCTACAGCACCGGGTGTACCAGGTGTATTGATGGCAATTGCCGTTATTGAGCCACCATAATTAGAAGCTAAATAAACAGAGACCAACAAAACCAATGCACTAATTGGGTCTAACCCAAAAGTAACGGGCAGCATTAATGCAACACCAATAGATGGGGATAAACCAGGGAGTACACCAACCATAATACCGATTATAACACCAATAAACATCATCATTATTGGCAAAAATTGCCCGAACTCCTGTAAGCCTAACCAAAGATCGTTTAGTATTCCCATATTTAAAAATCAAAACAAATCCAAAACTCAAAACATTAACATCAAAATCCAACAACCATAGACCACCTGAATGCCAAAACGCAAGATCAACGAGTGGCTGGTGCGGTGCAACTCCCTTCCCTTTTAAAAGGAAGGTCTGAGGATGGAGTTAGAACGATTTTGTAAATAAAATATCCATCTAAAATAATTAGTGTCTGCAAGAAAACTCAATGTTTCAGGAGTGGGTGTCAGAAAACGCTGAGATCGAGGCGGACGAAGTGTTGAAAATCAAGGAGTTT
>JAOZRY010000436.1 GCA_029939965.1 Bacteroidales bacterium
TACTGACATAAAATTTATTGTGTGTTTATTGTTAATAAATTGTTTTTCAATTCGATTGCAAAAGTATAATGAAATGATGTGGAAATTTTTTAAAATAAGTTAATTTTACTTACAAGCTATTTCTTAAAACAATATTTATTCCCATAGCCTGAAATCTTCCCGAAGGGTTTTTTTATTTAATAACTTTACAAAAAATTTTGAGTGATTAATTTGTGAAAACGAATAATACATAGTGTCTGTCAATAAAATCGATGTTTAGTTCAGAATATGCGAGTTCGAGGCTTACAAAATCTTTAAAGTCAGGAGTTTACTTTTGTAAATAACTGAGTTAAAAGCCGAGCGTAACGAAGAAATCGGACATTATGTACAAACACTACATTGCAGATTGGATTTGCAGATTTTAGTTAATAATAAATCAATCGGATAAAGATGAAGACATATTTTAACAACATTGCCGGAATACCGGAGATTATAGAAGAAATAAAAAAAGTTACCGGGTTTTTGTGGGAAAAAGGATGGGCAGAGCGAAATGCAGGAAACTTATCGTATAATATTACAGATATTGCTCAGGAATATATTGAGTTTCTGGATTTTGAGACTCCGGTAAAATCCGGAAAACCCTTTCCAAATTTAGATAATAATCTGTTGTTAGTTACAGGCACAGGAACGCGGATGCGGGATGTTTTTAAAAACCCATATAACAATATTTGTATTCTTCATATTGTGGAAAACGGTACTGCCTACCGGCAATTTCAAAAGCCGGAAAGTGGTATTAAAATACTGCCAACTTCTGAATTATCCAGCCATCTTGCCATACACGAGATGCTTGTTGCTAATAACCGTGAAGAAAAGGTGATTATACATACTCACCCCAACAATTTAATTGCATTAACGCACATCCGCGAATTTTGCGATGAAGACCGGATAAATAATATGCTTTGGAGTATCCAGCCCGAAACTCGTGTGTTTATTCATGAAGGTATTGGATTTGTTCATTATTTGCAAACAGGATCGGATGATCTGGCTGATGCTACTATCGGAAAATTAAAAAAACACAGGGTGGCACTCTGGGAGAAGCATGGCTGCCTCGCTATTGGGAAAAACCCTGCCGAGGCTTTTGATCTGATTGATATCGCTGAAAAATCTGCCGATATTTTCTTTATTTGCAAAAGTGCTGGTTATAAGGCGGAAGGAATTAGTAAAAAAAATCTTGATGAGCTTCAGCAAGCCTTCAACATTGAATAACTATTGGGTGTTAGGGATTGTAAATAAATAAAGAATTCAAAATGTACGAAGATATTTTGTTCATTTTCGAGGCATAAAAGTTGCGAATAGCCACAGTTTATTTAAGGCTTTTATAACGAAGAAAATGGACAAAAGAACAAATACAGATGTGTGCTTTTTTTATTTTACAATCCCTTAATAATATTATTGTGGCAAAAGTGTGTTGAGTGTGAGGAAAATTATACATTATTTTATAAATATTATAACAACAATTTGCTAGTTTCATCCGATACTTGCAAATTGAAAATAACAATTAAAAACTCATATTTTATTAACTAACTAAAAATGATTATGAAAACATTTACTTTACGAATCACTTTGCTAACATTTGTACTTTCTCTTCTGTTAGCTCCTGCTTTAATTGCTCAGGATACCTGCACACCAACCGGTCAAATGGCCGAAAACATCACAGCTCACACCGTTGATCTGAGTTGGGAAAATCCGGATAACCCAACATGGGTAAGGTATTATCCCACCGGAACACAACAATACAAATTTAAGTTTGCTAATCTCAATGATGCTGTAAGCCTGGTTTGTTTGTTGCCCGAAACCGAATACACCTGGGAGTTGAATACATTTTGCGATAGTGTTTGGTCAGGATATAATTGGCCACAGATATTTACAACACTCGAAGATACTGTAGTTTGTGAACCAACCAATCAACTTGCTGAAAATATCACAGCTCATTCTGTTGATTTAAGTTGGGGAAATCTTGATGGTCTAACCTGGGTACGATACTATCCTGCCGGCACACAGCAATACCGTTACAAATATGCTCAACTCAACAATGCTGTTAATTTAACCTGGTTGCAATCTGAAACTGAATATATCTGGGAAATCAATACAAATTGTAGTGGTGCATGGTCAGGGTATGACTGGGCATTAACTTTTACCACACCCCAGGATACCGTAAGCTGTGAACCATCAGAACAGATGGCTGATAATATTACAGCTTTCTCTGCTGATTTGTTCTGGGAAAATCTTGACGGCTCAACCTGGGTGAGATACTATCCTACAGGAACACAGGAATATAGGTATAGATTTGCCAACGAGGGAAATGAAGTAAGCCTGTCGTGGCTGCAACCCGAAACTGAATATACATGGGAGATTAACACACTTTGCAATGGGCAGTGGACCGGATATGATTGGGCTCAGAGTTTTACAACAATTGAAGATACTATTGTGTGTGAACCCCTAAACCAGATAGCAGAAAACATTACAGCACATACTGCTGATTTGAGCTGGGAAGGGCTTACCGGGCCAACATGGGTCAGGTTTTTTGAAACAGGTACAAGTCAATACAAATACCGCTATGCTGATATGAACAACTCCGTTGGGTTGCAATGTCTAAATGATAATGTAGAATATACCTGGGAGCTCAACACCATGTGCAACGGTATCTGGTCGGGTTTTGACTGGCCTCAAACGTTTACTACACTTGAAGATACTATTGTGTGTGAACCTTTAAACCAGATAGCAGAAAACATTACAGCCAATTCTGCGGATCTCAGTTGGGAAGGACTTACAGATTTAACATGGGTAAGGTATTTCAAAACCGGATCGAGCCAATACAGATATAGTTTTGCTGACACCAACAATAATACAACGCTGTTATTTCTCGAAGGCGACACCGAGTATAATTGGGAGATAAATACGAAGTGTAATGGTATGTGGACAGGATATAATTGGCTGCAAGTTTTTGTTACTCCGGAGGATACAGCTACAATTATTTGTGAACCAGCAAATTTGCAAGCAGAAAATATCACGGCATTTTCTGCAGATTTGAGCTGGGAAGATACTCAGGGGTCTACATACATAAGATATTTTGTGGCAGGCACACAGCAATATAGTTATGCTTTTACAACCGAAAACATGGTTAATATCGAAAATCTGTTTGCTGAAACCGATTACGAATGGGAATTAAATATTTTTTGTCAGGGCGAATGGACTGGTTACAATACCACGGCAGCATTTACAACTCTAGCTGAGAATAAGGCTAATTCTGAACAATATTCGTTCAAAATGTCAAATACAGAAGTTAGCCAATTTACGGGGTTAAGTATGTTTCCGAACCCAACAAATCAAAAAACTATTATGACATTTAACTCTGATGTTGTCGGCGAATATTCGATAAGTGTTCTGAATATACTCGGAAATGTTGTGATCGAAAAAAGTAAAATTTCATCTGATGGCCTCAATACCGTAACACTTGATTTGAGTAATCAGGAAAAAGGAATTTATTTTGTAATTCTTAGGCAAGCCAACAAAATGGAAAAATTTAAACTCATCAAAAAATAGAGTGAGATTTGTGAATTGTAAAATAATACCCCGGTAGTGAGTTTACTGCCGGGGTATTTTTTGTTTGCTGAAAAAATACTTTCCTAATTAGTGTCCGTCCATAAAGTCGGTGTTTGGTTCAGAATGTTCGAGTTCGA